>JAGHTJ010000181.1 GCA_018065375.1 Candidatus Equinaster intestinalis
GATTATAATGACGATACTTAATCCCTTTATTTTCGGAAGCGTAAGCTTTCTGCTTTCGGCATCGGCTACTGCCGGAATTTTGGTGCTTTATCCTTTTCTTGCCGAAAAGTACGATTTCAAAAATAAGTATCTGTCGGCAGTATGGCGGGCGGTGCTTGTAAGCCTTTCGGCGGTTATCTGTACTGCACCTATTACACTTATTTTCTTCGGCACCGTAAATGCTACGGCGATAATTACAAGCGTGCTCGTATCCCTGCCGGTAACCCTGGCGCTTACGATAGGCGCAACGGCAACCCTTATTTCATTTATACCTGTTATCGGCGGCGTGGCGGCTTTCCCGCTTTTTATAACCGATATTCTCATTAAATATTTCAATTTCACGGTAAATCTTTTCGGATAGGAGGAAGAAAAATGGCAGTGCTCGGCTACAGCGAGTTTAAAAATAAAATAAAGGGCGAAATCACGGCAAATGTCTATTTCATTTTCGGAAACGATGCCTATCTTAAAAAGCAATGTGTAAGTAAAATCATTGATAAAACGGTTGAGCGTGACGATATTTTCAACTTCCTCGAATTCGGCGAAAATGTAACAATGCGCGAGCTTATGGAGGCGGCGGAGCAGTTTCCGTTAATGCGGGATAAAAAGTGTATTCTGCTTACCGATTACGATATAGAAAAAATCGATAAATCCACCCTCGATACACTCCTTTCCATAATAGAAAATCTGCCCGATACAACGGTTTTTGTTATTTGGTGCAATAATATAGAGTTTGAATACAAAAAATGCGATAAGGCAAAAAAGATTGCCGCCGCGGTGGAAAAACGGGGCGGATTTGCAGCACAGATTGACCATCTTTCTCCCATAGAGCTTCGCAAAATGCTTATTGCCGGAGCTCAAAAGCGAGGCAAAACCCTGCGGAATTCCGATGCCGATTATCTGATTGAAAACTGCTCGGAGGATATAAATATATTAAAAAATGAGCTCGAAAAGCTCTGCGGTTATGCCGAAAATGAGATAACAAGGGAAATGATTGATAAGGTTACGGTGCGCTCGATTGAGGCATCGGTTTATGAGCTTTCAAAACGCATTTTCGCCCTTAATACTTCGGCGGCTATGCAGCTTCTTGATGAGCTTTTCTACCTTAAAACCGAGCCGATTATTATTCTTCATAATATTTTTACGGCATTTATTGATACCTATAGGGTTTATACCGGTGATATGTCGGGTAAAACCCTTTCGGTAATTGCTTCGGATTTCGGCTACGGAAAACGTGAGTTCGTTCTTTCGAAAATGAAGGGCAATGCCGCAAAAATGACCGATAAAAAGTTCAGCCTCTGCTTTGAGGAGATTATAAATGCGGATATAAACCTCAAAAGCTTTTCGAGCAGTCAGCGAACCGTTATTGAGGAGCTCACAGTTCGCCTGATTTACATTTTATCAAAGGGTGAGAAGATTGATAAGGCTGAATAAAACCGTAATCGTAGAGGGAAAATACGATAAAATTCGCCTGCAAAATATCATTGATGCCCCGATTATTGAAACCGGCGGTTTTCGGATTTTTAAAGACAATGAAAAACGCAAATTTATACGTATGCTTGCCGAAAAAACGGGCATTATCGTCCTTACGGACAGCGATAGCGCAGGCGCTCTTATCAGAAATCATATAAAAAATATTGCACCCGAAGGCGAAGTAATTTGCGTGTATCTGCCGAAAATCGAGGGCAAGGAAAAGCGCAAGGCAAAGGGCGGCAAGGAAGGTATAGTAGGCGTTGAGGGTACGCCCGATGATGTGATAATCGGAGCGCTCGAGAGATTTACCGTAGAAAAGGAAAGCAGGAAAGAGAAAATTACCAAAACCGATTTTTTCAATCTCGGTCTTTCGGGCAATGCGCAAAGCAGGGCTTTAAGAGAAAACCTCTGTAAAGCGCTCGAGTTGCCGAGTTTATCGGCGTCCGCACTTTTGGAAACGGTGAATTTTTTATACAGCCGCGAAGAATTTTTATTGGAGGCTCAAAAATGGCAAGAAGCGAAAACCAAAAACTGAAGCTTTTGAGATTGGTGGAAATTTTAAATCTTTATACAGATGAAGACCATACCCTTACCGCCGATGAGCTCTGCTCAAAGCTTGCGGATTATGATATTTCTGCCGAAAGAAAGGCAATTTACGGCGATATTGAAGCCCTCAATTCGATGGGCTATGATATACTTAATTCCCGAAGCGGCAAACGCGGATATTTTATGGCGTCCCGCAAATTTGAGATGCCCGAAATTTATCTTCTCTGCGATGCGGTGCGCTCGGCGGATTTTATCACCCCGAAAAAAACGCGTGAGCTCTGCTCGAAGCTCGATGATATGATAAGCGTTTATCAGAAAAAAGAGAGGGATAAGGGCATTTATATTGACGGTGTTCGCAAGTGCAAAAACGAAGAAATTTACTACAATATAGATGTAATAAATCAGGCTATAATTTCGGGCAAAAAGATTACCTTTAAGTATTGCAATCATATTTTAGAGGAGGGCAAAAAGATAGTAATACGCGAAAAGGCGATGAAAATAAGCCCCTATGCAATGCTTTGGGAAAACGACCATTACTACCTTGTGGGCAATAACGAAAAATACGATAATCTTATACATCTGCGGCTTGACCGTATGAAAAAGGTTGAAAAAACCGATGAGAATTACCGCCATTTCAGGCAGGTAAGCCGTTATACAGATGCATTCGATATAGTGGACTATACCGCCAAGGCGTTTAATATGTTCGGCGGCGAGCTTCGCAGAATAGAGCTTAAATGCAAAAAGGAAAAGCTTGAGCAGATTATTGACAGATTTTCCGATAATATAATGATTTACGGCGTTACCGAGGAAACCTTTAATTTTTCCACCGAGGCAATGCTGTCGGACGGTCTTATCGGTTGGATATTGCAGTTCGGCGGAGATGTTGAGGCGATAAACCCGCCCGAATTGGTAGAAGAAATTAAAATAAAACTTAAATCACTTACGGAGCTGTACGGAAAATGAGATTATTCGGTAAAAAGGCCACCGATAACGAAATGTTGAAAATTTTCGATGGCAGAACGGTGAAATATATCACCAAAAGGGTTGAAAAAAACGGTGAAATAAACCACGATATAGTGGGGAAGGGCGGCAGGATAGTTTTTCTTGATGGTGAAATACGGATTTTGCTTGATACAAAAGATGTTTTTCGCGGCGAGATTAAATCTACGGTTTGCAATATGCTGCTTAGTGGTGACGGTGCTACCGTAAAGGGCAAAAACTTAATAACGGGGGAAGAAGAACTTTATACGGTTTACTTTTCATATTACAGAAAATGAGCGTTTGGTATTTTACCAAACGCTTAAAAATTTTCAAAAAATATTGACAAATCCGAATTTGAAATATAGAATAAGCATTGCAATTACTAAATTCAGTAATTGCTTGTGGGCTGTAAATCATTTAAGGAGGTAAAAATGTCAATCAGAACCATAAGATACGATATGGACGAAGAGGGCAATGTCCTCGATAATACAGTCGTTTCGGGAGTTCAGTATGAAGAAAACGCCACGGCGGTTGAGTACACGGTCAGCGATGAGGTTGCAGAGAAAATTCTCACCGATTTCGATGCCGATAGTCTCGTGTTCAGAATTGATTTTGATACCGATGCTTTCGGATATGACCCCTCGATAAATCTCGAAAGGGATAATGAAAAGATTGTGCGGGCTATTCCGAAAAGTGCGGCAAAAAGCAGGGAATGCCGTGTAAACCTCGTAATTTCGGTTGAAAAGGACGGCGAAATCATAGCGGTTATCAATTCTCCGCAGAGCAGAATATGTTTTTCACCCGTAATTCGCACCGAAGGCCAAAATAACGAGGATATTCAAAACGACATTTCTTCGCTAATGGCGGGAATCGAAATTATTCGAGGCGAAATAAACACCAAAAAAGCCGAGGTTTTGCAAATTGCTCAAAATGTTTCAAACGATAAGGCTTCTGTGCAGACAATACTCGGCAATATGGATAGTAAGGTAAGGAGCGCTCAATCCGCGCTGAATTCAGTAAACGCAAGGATTACTGTTGCGCAGGGTGTTCTCGATTCAATAACCGAGCAGAACATCGAGGCTCAAGACACACTCGATTCAATCGAAACCGAAAAAACTGCCATTCAAAGCGCTCTTGCCGTTTTTGATGCGCAGAATAGCATTGCTCGCAACGCATTAAACGAGCTGACTTTGCGAAACAGCGCGATTCAGGATACTTTGGACGAGGTAGAAGCGGATATGGAAACCATTGAGGAGCTGCTTTCTTCGGCTGCTGCGCAAAATACCGCGGTGCAGGAAGCCCTTGCTTCTGTTACGGCGCAGAATACCGCCGCACAAAATACCCTGAATAGCTTCACCGCTCAAAATACTGCGGCACAGAGTACCCTTTCTTCTCTTACTGCTCAAAATACTGCGGCACAAACTACACTTTCTTCTCTTACTGCTCAAAATACTGCGGCAGAAAGTACACTTTCTGCAATATCTGCTCAAAAGGCCGAAATCAATCAGATAAAAAGCGATTGCAATACGATAAAAACGCAGGTGTCCGGCTATGCTCAAACCGCGCAGAGTTACTACAATCAAATAGTAAGTATTACTTTGCCGGAGGCTGTTTTGCCTACGGTTACCGCGTCTGATAACGGTAAATTTTTAAGGGTAGTAAGCGGAAGCTGGCAGGCGGTAACTATTCCTGACGGCGGCGGGGTGGAATTCTGATGAGTGAGTATATTGTAAACGGCACGGCGCTCGAAAATATCGCCGATGCCATAAGAACCAAAACCGGAACAACCGCCGGAATACGGCTTAACGATATGCCCGATGCGATTATGGGCATTGAAAGTCCGCCCGAAAACGAAACCTATCTTGCCGAAACCGTCTGCAATAAAACGGCATTGCTCGATTATGCGGTTTTGGGAGAGAGAATTCAGGAAATTACCGTAAAGCTCGACCACGAGCCCGATGAAGATACCATGGCGCAGGTAAGCGTTACGGTGGGCAATTTGTTTAATCCGCAGGTTATAAATTCTTATTTGCAAAACGGTGAATTTGTTTTCACACAGGAAACCGAAATAAATTTCACCTTGCCGCAGGGCAAATATTATATCGGATTTGAGGCAGATGCGGAGGAAACCTACCCGATTACCGTAAATTATTCAACCGGACTTAAAAGGCAGATTTCAAGAAGCTTTTCGGTAAGCGGTTATCAAGAGCTCGGTTGCGTTACAAACGGTCTTTCGATAAAGAGCATAACCTTTCAGGCGGGTAAGTATAAGAATATCTGCATTTTTGCGGGGGATACCGTGCGGGAATATGAAGCATACCGCACGCCCTATGTTTTCACCGATTATGATGAGTATGAGTATAACAGTCCCTCTCCGCTTTTTATAAGCGACTGGGAAATGACCCTTGACGATACAAGTATTCTCATCGAAACCAGCGAGAGAATGTATGTAAAATACTATGCTTATCGCGATAAAAAGGCATACGATGTCGCCTGCGATACCACCGATACGGTATATCGCCATCAGTTTTGGGATATTTTTCAAGAGTGCGGAAACAGAACGAACTACGGCAGTGCATTTTCAACCTTTTGGAACAGCGAAACCTTCCGCCCTTTCTACGATATTGAGCCGGTTTCGGCAAACTATATGTTTTTGCGGGCGTCGATAAGGGATTTCAGTCAGCTTGATGCCGATGGGGTGTATATTGATTTTTACAACTGTACCGATTGCGAGGGAATTTTCACCCGCTCGGAATTTGTAGAACTTCCGATACTCGATTTTTCCAATGCGGTAAACCTTTATTACACATTTTCTGCGGCTTCAAGCCTGCAAAAAATACAGAAAATGATACTAAATGAAAACACCCTTTTTAAGGATACCTTTAATGCCTGCAGCAGTTTGCGGGAAATCACGATTGAGGGCACAATAGGACAGAACGGCTTTAATGTTTCGTGGAGTAAAAATCTCACTAAAAACAGCCTGCTTTCCATTTTGAATGCCCTTAAAGATTCTCCGGATATAACCTCTCCCACCTGTACGCTGGGAGCTACCAACCTTGCGAAGCTCACCCAGGCGGAAAAGAATATTGCAATAAATAAGGGCTGGACATTGGCGTAAAATAAAACACGTGCGAATTTATATGAAACTCGCACGTGTTTTTTCTTATTTTAAAAATTTTGAATAACCGTTACCATACTGTATTGAGCGCGAAACGCGGGAGAGGGTAGCCGAGGAAATATTTGTTTTGGCGATTACCTCGCTGTATGTCATACCCCGAATGAGCAAATCTGCGGCATCAATGCGGTCCGCCATTTTTTCAACCTCTTTTTTGGTGCAGAGGTCTTCAAAAAGCGCGGCGCAGTCCTCCTTGGTTTTCAGCTTTAAAATGACCTCATACAAACGGTCGATTTTTTCCTGCTTTTTTTCCATTTTTTACACCTCTAAAACTTTTCAAAGGAGTTGCTTAAAAATGCCTTGGTTCTTTCGCTTTGCGGGTTATCGAATACCTGCTCGGGAGTGCCCATCTCCTCGATAACACCGTCAGCCATAAATATAACCTTATCGGAAACAAGCTTGGCAAATTCCATTTCGTGGGTTACAACAATCATTGTTCTGCCGTCATCCTTGTCCTTAAGGGAGCGGATAACCCTCAAAACCTCGCTTGTAAGCGCGGGGTCGAGAGCGCTTGTGGGCTCATCAAAGCAGAGAATATCGGGTTTCATTGCAAGGGCTCTTGCTATGGCAACTCGCTGTTGCTGGCCGCCCGATAATTCGCAGGGATAGGCATTCGTTTTATCCGAAAGACCAACCTTTGCTATAAGCTCCTCGGCAGTTTTTTTGATTTCGGCGGTTTTTTTCGCCTTTTCTTCCTTTGAAAGACCCTCTCTGTCCATTTCGAGCATTGGGGCAAGGGTTATGTTGCGAAGCACCGAATACTGCGGAAAAAGGTTGAAATTCTGGAAAACCATACCGAAATGAAGCCTTTTCATACGGATACTTTTTTCCGATTCGTTTTTTCTTTCCGCCCCATCGAAAACCTTTTCGCCGTTTACGAGAATTTCGCCGCTGTCGGCCGTTTCGAGGAAGTTAAGACAACGAAGCAGGGTGGTTTTTCCGCTGCCCGAAGAACCGATAATAACGAGCACCTCGCCCTTTTCAAGGGAAAAGTTTATATCCTTTAAAACCTCGTTTTCACCGAAGCTTTTGCGCAGGGCTTTAACCTCTAATACACTCATATTATCGCCTCCTATACCTTAAAATAACCGAGTTTTTTCTCGACTTTATTGAAGAGTATCGTAAGAACTCCGCTGAATATCAAATAATAAATTGCGGTAAAGAAAAGCGGCCATATTTCGCCGGCTATACTGTGAGAGCCCTTCATAAATGCCGAGCCCGCCCAGATAATCTCCTGCAAAGCGATGATGCGGGAGAGGGAGGTGTCCTTTACGAGGGTTATTATTTCGTTTGAAATCGGCGGAACTATTCGTTTTACCATTTGAAGGAGTGTAACCTTGAAGAATATTTCCCTTTTTGACATACCGAGCACCTGGCCCGCTTCCTGCTGACCTACCGGTACGCCCTGAATTCCTCCGCGGAAAATCTCGGAGAAATAGCAGGCATAGTTTACTATAAAGGCTATTGAGGCGGCAATAAATCTGCCGTTTTCACCCGAGCCCCATATATTGTTGTGAAGAACAAGACCGGGGAAATAGTAAACGATGAGTAACTGAATCATAAGCGGCGAGCCGCGTATTATCCAAACGATTGTTTTGATAAGCGCCGAAAGGGGCTTGAATTTTGACATATTTCCGAAGGCAAGTATAAGACCTAACGGCAGAGCCCCCGCAAGTGTGATGAGGAAGAGCTTCATCGTTTGCAAAAAGCCGATATTGAGCGCCTCAAAAACCGTTGGGAACTGCTCGGAAAATTTTATAAAAATTTCGGACAAGAATTTCACATCCCTTTTAAAATACCGTAAAAGAGGCCGTGTACGAGCCACGACCTCTCAAAAATATGTTGCCTTAATTATTTAATGATGGCGGCCTGAACGCCGTATTTATTTGCAATTTCCATCATTTTGCCGTTTGAAAGGGTTTCATCGAAGAACTTATTGAGCTCCTCCGCCATATTTGAACCCTTGCGGAAGCCAACGCCGTATTCTTCGCTGTTAAGTCCAACGGTGTAAGCGAGGTTTTCATAGGAAGTGCCTTCTCCTACCATAGCGCCCGCCATAAGAGAGTCGATAATAGCGGCATCGCTTGTTCCGGCGGCAACCTCCATAAGAGCCTTTGCCTGTGAATCAACCTCGGTGAAGTTGAACTTGTTTTCAGCCGCCATATCCTTACCGGCAGAGCCTACTTCTACTGCAAACTTAAGATTTTTGCAGGCATCGGCGGTCTGGTAATTTGCGGCCCGGTCCTTGGGAACAATAACTATCTGTGCATTGTTGCAGTAGGGCTTTGAGCATTCCATAGCGGCCTTTACCTCATCGCCGAGGGTCATACCGTTCCATACACAGTCGATTGACTTACCGTCAAGCTCCATAACCTTGTTATCCCATTCGATTTCAACGAACTCAACCTTTACGCCGAGGCTTTCGGCAAAAGCGGTAGCCATATCGGCATCGAAGCCAATCCATTGGTCACTGCCGGCTTCTTGGTAATCCATCGGTGCAAAATTGGTAATACCTATTACGAGGGTACCCTTATCCTTGATGTAATCAAGGTCGGTTTGATTTTCGCCCTTACAACCTGCGAAGCAGAAAGCTACGAGGAGGAGAGCCAAAGTAATTGCTAAAAACTTTTTCATAAATTTAACTCCTTTTGAAACTTTGTTTCATTTGATATGTACCTATTATACTTTATCGCGGTAAAGTTGTAAAGTGTTTTTGACGATTTTTTGAAACTTTGTGCAATCTGTATACAGGTATTACACTTTATCACTTTAAATTGGTAAAGTAGGCTGATATGAAATATGCCCACCTTGCGGCGGGCGTAAAATTATTTGGCAAATCCGGTAAGTCCGTAAAGATTAAGGAGCATTTGAGAGGTGCCGTCCTTATTATATTTTGTAATAAGCTTATTAACGCGCTCCGCCAGACCTGCATAATCTTTAGAAAAGGCGAAATAATGCTTTTGATTGTAAAGATAAATACCGGAAATGAATTCGGGATAATCTGTGC
>JAGHTJ010000096.1 GCA_018065375.1 Candidatus Equinaster intestinalis
CATTATAATCCCGGCGGCGCAAAGCGCAGAAATTGCATCGCTTTTTCGCAGAAAAACCGATGATAAAATTATAATGAAATATGTAATTCCCGCCCTCATAACAGAGGGCGTAAATCCGCAAATTGCCATAAAAAGAATGGTGAATGACAACGCCAAAATGGTTACCGCAAATTTCGAGAGCCGTGATTTTTGCAGGGCGGTATAAAATCCGCCCACCAAAATTGCCATGTGCATACCCGAAACAACCAGCACGTGGGAAAGCCCGGCATTTTTAACCTTTGCCGAAAAATCCGCACTTAAAAACTCCTTATCACCCACAATAAGCGCACTGAAGGTTGATGCACCCTCTTTAGACATATAGGTAAAAAGCTTTTCGGTAATGCTGTTTCGAATTTTTTCGAGCAGGCTTCCTACCGGCGCAGAGCCCACCGAGTTTACACCCGTAATTTTACCGGTATAAAAGATTTTTTCGGCACGGTTTCCGCTATAATCATCTGCATAAAGCTTTGCCGTAATATTTACGGCATCACCCACGCCGAAACAAGCAGAGCTTGACGACACGCTTACCTTACTGCCGAAAAGCTCGCCGCCTGTTACCCGAATAACATAGTTTACGCCGTATTCACCGGCGGTTATTTCCTCAACCTCGCCGCTAATCTCGCCCCGAATTTCATTGCTTTGCTTATTCATAATGGCATAGTTACTCGCAAGGCTTATAAGCACCAAAGCGCAGATTAACGCCGTAACAAAATATACTTTTTTATAAAAGAAACCGATTATCAGCGCGGCAATAACCGCTACCGCCGACAGTATCAGAGCATAAAGCGGGTTTACAAATGTTGCAATTACCGAAATTATGCCTGCCGCTAATGCGGGAATTATCAAAGCTCTTTTGATTTTCATATTTTAAAAAAGGCTCGGAAGAAGGGACTTCCGAGCAAAATTTTACTTGAAGAATAAGGGCAACGGCTCCAAAAAGATTATATCGCTTCGTTTTGCCGCACTACCCTCTGCCAAAACGGCACAAGCCGCAACCTCTTTGCCGCCCGCCATTTTAAGCAATTCCTGTGTTGCCAAAAGGGATTCGCCGGTGCTGATTACATCATCGAGCACTACAACCCTTTTATCCTTAAGAACCGCCACATCGTCTTCACCGAGGAAAAGCTTCTGCTCATGGTCGGTAGTAATCGAGCGAACACTTACCTCAATCGGATTGCCCATATAAACCTTTTTGCCCTTTCGTGCAACTACGTAAGGTTTACCCGACTGTCTCGACATTTCGTGTGCCAAAGGTATACTCTTGGCTTCGGGAGTGAAGATAATATCGAAATCGGGCAGTTTTTTGAGGAGCTCCGCGGCACATCTTACGGTAAGCTCGGTATCGCCGAGCAGTATAAATGCCGCAATATCCAAATCATCGCTTACGGGGAACTTTTTGAGTTTTCTCTCGAGTCCCGCAATTTTCATAGTATAATACTGGTCCATAATTATCACCTTTCGTTATCAGCCGGGAGGCCATGCAAGATACCTGCGCGCAAGCAGGTGGAAATGGAGATGACCTACCGTTTGTCCGCCGTCTTTACCGCAGTTATTTACAACGCGGAAGCCTTTTTCAAGGTTTTCCTGCTTTGCTATTTTTGCCACCGCCTCATAAACCTTGCCTATAAGATAGCTGTTTTCTTCGTTTATCTCGGTGGTGTATGAAATATGAGTTTTGGGGACTATTATCGCATGGAAAGGTGCCTGGGGTGAAATATCCGCAAAGGCATATACGAATTCGTCCTCGTAAATTTTGGTGCTCGGTATTTCGCCGGCAACTATTTTACAGAATAAACAATCCTCCATACTCATCCTCCTATCTGCAATTTAACAAGCTCAAGCACGGTGCTTACGGCAAGATTTACTCTTTCCTTTTCCTTGCCGCCCGCCATAGCCAAATCGGGCTTACCGCCGCCGTTACCGCCGGCAATTTTGGCAACCTCTTTAACAAGGTTTCCTGCATGAGCGCCCTTTGCTATCGCATTTTTACCTGCCGCCGCGCAGAATGTAATCTTTTCTCCGCTTGACGCCAAAAGCGCTACTGCATTATCATTATTTGCTTTAAGTGTTTCGCAGATTGAGCGCAGACCATCGGCATTCGCTCCCTCGATAACCGCCGAAATTACGGTAATATCACCGACCTGTACGGCATTTTTCATAAGGTCATCAAGCTTGCTCGATGCGATTTTAGCTTCGAGCGATTCAATCTTTTTATCCTTTTCCTTAAGCTCATTCATTACGGCATTTGCGCGGTTTATAATATCCGCCGCATTTGCGGTTTTAAGAGCCGCCGCCGCCGAACTTAAGGTATCGTTATATTTACCCAGGAGCGCCAGAACGTTATATCCCGTAACAGCCTCTATTCTTCTTACGCCCGCGGCTACGCTCGATTCCGAAACGATATGGAAAAGACCGAGCTTACCGGCATTATCAACGTGTGTACCGCCGCAAAGTTCGATAGATTTATCTATTACCTCAACTACCCTTACGATACTGCCGTATTTCTCACCGAAAAGCGCCATAGCGCCCTTCTTTTTAGCCTCTTCAATCGGCATTTCGGTATTTATTACATCAATACCCGATAAAATTACTCCGTTTACAAAACCCTCAACCTCGGCAATTTCGCTTTCGGTTAAAGCGGAGAAATGAGTAAAGTCGAAACGTACTGCCTTTTCGTTTACAAGCTGACCTGCCTGCTCAACGTGGGTTCCGAGCACCTTACGCAGACCCGCCTGCAAAAGGTGTGCCGCAGTATGATTACGGCGAATGGCATCGCGGCGAGCTACATCAATGGCGGCGTTTACAATATCGCCTACGCTGATTTCGCCCGATTCAACTTCGACAAAATGGGTAAATATTCCGCCGCCGGTTTTGGTAGTTGAGAGCACCTTAATATTTGTACTGCTGTTCTTTATAATACCGGTATCCCCTACCTGACCGCCGCTTTCGGCGTAGAAGGGAGTTTTATCAAGCACCAAAACTGCCTTTTGACCGGCAACCGCCGTGCTTACCTGCTCACCGTCAACCACAACCGCAAGAACCGATGCAGAAGCGGTATTTTCGGTATAGCCCACGAATTCGGTTTTATCTATACCGTCAAAGCTTATGCCGTCACTCTTCCAGCTTTCGGCGTCCGCCGCTCTTCTGCCAGAGCGCGCCTTATCGCGTTGCTCCTGCATTAGGATATTGAAACGGTTTTCGTCAACCGTCATATTCTTTTCATTCAGAATATCCTTTGTTAAATCAAGCGGGAAGCCATAGGTATCGTAAAGCTTAAAGGCATCGTCTCCGGAGAGCACGCCGCCGTCTTTAGTAAGCTGTTCGAGAATGTTAAGACCCTGGTCGATAGTTTTTGCAAAGGCGGCTTCCTCAAAGGAAATAACCTTTTTGATGAACTCTTTTTTCTCTACGAGCTCGGGATAACCCGCCTTGTTTTCAGCGATTACGGTATCAACAAGTACCGGTAAAAACGCACCGTTTATACCGAGCAATTTGCCGTGTCTCGCGGCGCGGCGGATAAGTCTGCGAAGAACATATCCTCTGCCCTCGTTGGAGGGAATAATACCGTCACTTATCATAAAGGTTGCGGCTCTTGCATGGTCGGTAATAGCGCGGATTGAAATATCGTTATCGGCGTTTTTGCCGTACTCTTTAGAAGAAAGCGCACAAACCTTATCGAGAATATTGCGGATTGTATCAACCTCGAACATATTATCAACGCCCTGAATTGCGCAGGCAAGTCTTTCAAGGCCCATACCGGTATCAATATTCTTATGCTCAAGCTCGGTATAGGTACCGTCTCCCATATTATTGAACTGTGAGAAAACGTTATTCCAGACCTCCATATATCGGTCACAATCGCATCCCGGCTTACAATCGGGCTTACCGCAGCCGTATTTTTCGCCGCGGTCAAAATAAATCTCACTGCAGGGGCCGCATGGGCCTGTGCCGTGCTCCCAGAAGTTATCCTCCTTGCCGAGTCTTACAATATGCTCGGCGGGAACGCCAATTTTATCCTTCCAAATATTATAGGCTTCGTCATCACTCTCATAAACCGAGGGCCAGAGCCTATCAGCAGGCATTTCGAGCTCTTTAGTTAAAAACTCCCACGCCCACGGAATTGCCTCCTCCTTGAAATAATCGCCGAAAGAGAAGTTTCCGAGCATCTCGAAATATGTGCCGTGACGCGCCGTATGACCAACCCTTTCAAGGTCGGGCGTGCGGATACATTTCTGGCAGGTAGTTACCCTTTTGGAGGGCGGAGTTACTTCACCGGTGAAAAACTTTTTCATCGGCGCCATACCCGAGTTGATAAGCAAAAGCGACTTATCTCCCTGCGGCACGAGCGAAAAACTGCCGAGCCTCAAATGGCCCTTGCTTTCAAAGAAAGATAGGTATTTTTCTCTTAAAGTGTTAAGTGACATCCATTCCATAAAATTACATCCCTTTTATGATTTCATATTCTTAATAATTATATAACGGTTAGAGCTTTTTGTCAATAAAACCGAAGCTTTTTGTTGCAAAAAAAGGGGAGTTATGTTATACTTTAGAAAACGAAAAAAGGTGATAAAAATGGCAATCGAAAAGGTAAGAGAATATTTTAAACAGTTTGGTATGGAAGACAAAATTATCGAGTTTTCGGTATCAAGTGCAACAGTTGCGCTCGCGGCGCAGGCGCTTGGAACAGATGAGGCAAGAATTGCAAAAAGTCTTTCATTTAAGGTGGACGAAAAGGCAATTCTCGTAATCGCCGCGGGAGATACCAAAATTGATAACCCTAAATACAAAGCGCAGTTCGGAACAAAGGCGAAAATGCTGGCATTCGAAGAGGTTGAAGATTTAATCGGCCACGCAGTAGGCGGCGTTTGCCCCTTTGCGATAAACCCGGACGTTACGGTTTACCTCGATGAATCCTTAAAGCGTTTTGAAACCGTTTTCCCCGCCGCCGGTTCCTCAAACAGCGCCATTGAGCTGACCATTCCCGAGCTCGAAAAGTATTCGGGATATAAGGCATGGGTTGATGTTTGTAAATTGGCGGAATAGAATAATAACATAAATCTTTATTACAAAAAAGCTCGGACTTCGTCCGAGCTTTTTAAATATTTTGTATGATGAATTATTTAAGCAATTCCTCATAAGTTTTATTTAATGCCTTTGCAAAAACTTTAATCTCAATATCCGTAACAAACCTTTTGCCGCACTCTATTCTTTGTAC
>JAGHTJ010000157.1 GCA_018065375.1 Candidatus Equinaster intestinalis
ATATAATATATTCTGTATAATAATATTACTTTTGGAGGCAACCGATGAAGCTACTCGCCATTGACGGAAACAGCATAGTAAACCGTGCATTTTACGGTATAAAACTGCTCACCACCAAGGAGGGCGTTTATACCAACGGCATATACGGTTTTATCAATATTTTAAACCGTCTTATCGAAAAAGAAAACCCCGATGCCGTAGCCGTTGCCTTTGATGTTCATACACCCACCTTCCGCCACAAGGAATATGCCGCATACAAGGCAGGCAGAAAGGGTATGCCCGAGGAGCTTCGCGCTCAAATGCCGGTTTTAAAGGAATGGCTCTCCCTTGCAGGCTACAAGTATGTTGAAGCACCAACCTACGAGGCGGACGATATTCTCGGAACCTTTGCCGCTACTGCCGAGCAAAACGAGGACGAATGCGTTATTGCAACGGGAGATCGCGATGCTTTACAGCTTGTAAGCGATGAAACGAGGGTTTTACTTACCGCAACCAAAATGGGCAGACCCGAGCTTACCGATTTTACAAGAGAAAAGGTTTTCGAAAAGTACGGATTATATCCTGAAAGTCTGATTGATTTAAAGGGGCTTATGGGGGATTCTTCGGATAACATTCCCGGCGTTCCCGGAATCGGAGAGGGTACGGCAACCGAGCTGTTAAAGGAGTTCGGCAGTATTGACGGTATTTATGAAAGCATAGAAAAGGTAACCGAAAAACGCAACGTAAGAGCCAAGCTGATTGAGGGAAAGGAAAGCGCATATCTTTCCAAAAGGCTCGGTACGATATACCGCGAGGTTCCCATAGATACCGATTTTTCGCACTATGTAAAAGCGCCCTACACCATGCCCGAGCTTGCAACACTGATGACACGTCTCGAATTTTTCAAGCTGATGGAAAATATGAATATATCTGCCGGCGCGCCTTTAGCCGCAAAGAGCGCAGAAAAAGAAAAGGTTTACAAGTTTGTACCATTTAAGGATTTTTCTGCAAGCGATACCGCAGATTTTGCAAAAATCGAAAAGGATTATTATGTCTGCTCGGCGCCCTTTATCTCAAAAACCGAAAATATCAAGGATTTAAAGGCTATCCTCGAGAACGACAAAATCAAAAAGAGAATTTACGATTACAAAAACCTTTACAAGGAATTATCCTTTTTCGGCATAGAGCCCGCAAATGTTGTATTCGACAGTATGCTGGCGGGTTATCTTGCGAGCCCCTCGGCTTCCTCCTACGCCCTGCCGCGCCTTGCCGCAGAATACGAGGCAACCGAAATTAAACTTGAAAATTCCGAAGAAGACGAAAATCTGCTTCTTGCCGCAAAACACACCGAGGTATGCGATAAGCTTACCGATTATCTTGCGAAAAATGAGCAGTTAAAACTGCTTACCGATATTGAAATTCCGCTGGCGAGGGTTCTTGCCGAAATGGAAACCACCGGCTTTTTAATCGACACCGCCGGTGTCGAAGATTACGGAAAAGAATTGGGAGAACGGATTAAAACCCTCGAAAACGAAATCTACTCCCTCGTGGGATATGAATTTAATCTCAATTCGCCCAAACAGCTCGGCGTAGCATTATTTGAAAAGCTGGGTCTGCCCGCAAAAAAGAAGACAAAAAGCGGCTACAGCACAAACGCGGAGGTTTTAGAGGAGCTCAAAAGCGAGCACCCTGCCGTTGAAAAGCTACTTGAATACCGCCGCCTTGCCAAGCTTAAATCAACCTATTGTGACGGTCTGCTGGTCGCCGTAAGTGAAGACGGCAAGGTTCGCTCAACCTTTAACCAGACCGAAACGAGAACCGGAAGAATTTCCTCATTAGAGCCCAATTTGCAAAATATCCCCGTAAGAACCGAGGAGGGAAAAAAGCTCCGCAAATTCTTTAAGGCTGCCGAGGGTTATGTTCTTTGCGATGCCGATTATTCGCAGATAGAGCTTCGCGTTTTGGCGCACATAGCAAACGAGCAGAATATGATAGACGCCTTTTTAAGCGGTGCCGATTTCCACACAACCGCCGCCGCACGCGCATTCGGATTGCCCGCCGATATGGTAACACCCGTTTTGCGCTCACGCGCAAAGGCGATAAACTTCGGCATCATCTACGGCATCGGCGCTTTTTCTCTCGCAAAGGATATAGGGGTTACAACAAGAGAGGCAAAGCAGTATATAGCCTCATATCTTGAGGCATATCCGAATATCAGCGTTTATATGAACGCCGTAATTGAAAACGCCAAGGCTGACGGTTTTGTTACAACCGCCTTCGGCAGGCGCAGATACCTGCCCGAGCTTGCCTCCTCAAACGGTATGATGAGGGCGTTTGGTGAAAGGGTTGCGAGAAACGCTCCTATTCAGGGCACGGCGGCTGATATTATTAAAATCGCAATGATACGTGTGAGTGACCGGCTGAAAAACGAAAAGCTTGATGCCCGCCTTATTTTGCAGGTGCACGATGAGCTGATTGTAGAATGCCGCGAGCAGGACGCAAAAAAGGTTTGTGATATTTTAGCCGAGGAAATGGAAAAATCGGCAGAGCTTAAGGTTCCGCTGAACGTAGATGCCCATTTCGGCAAAAACTGGCTTGAAGCCAAGCAGTAAAGAGGGAAAAAATATGATTAAAAAGCTTTATATGAACGGCAAAAAAAGAGCCGTAACACTTTCATTTGATGACGGTTGCGGCGAAGACCTTAAAATGCTCGAAATTTTTTCAAAATACGGTCTGAAATCAACCCTGAACGTTATGAGCAAATGCTGTAATACACCGAGGTTTGCGGTTGAAGCCGGAGACAAGCGGATTTGGCGCGGCGATGAAGAAATGAAAAAGGTGTATGCCGGCTGTGAAATCGCTTCACACAGCTGTTATCACAAAGGCTCCGATAGATTAAACGATGAAGAATATGCCGCGGAGGTGATGGATAGTCTGCCTGTTTTAAGGGAGGCCTTCGGGCAGGACGTAATAGGCTATGTTTCACCCTTCGGCATTTACGATGAACGGCTATTCCCGATGCTTGAAAAGTGCGGCGTTTTATATCACAGAATCGTATTTTATCAGGCAGAAAACCCCTATGATAAAAAAACCGCATTTTCACTCCCGAAGAATTTTCTCGAATGGAAACCGGGTCCGCATTTTGCTTACTTTAACCGTCCCGAGGGCGATACCTACCTAAAGGATTTTTTTGAAACCGAAGAGGAGCTCCCCTGCCTTTACATTTGGGGACATTCCTTTGAGCTCGTGCAGTTAGACTGCTACCGAAAAGAGCGGTGGCTGGGTCTTACCGAGCGCTGGGAATTTTTGGAAGAGCTCTGCAGAAAAATTTCGGGCAGGGAAGACACCTGGTACGCCACCAACGGAGAAATCTGCCTCTACGCCCTTGCGCAGAGAAAAGCGATAGTATCCGAAAACGAAATTTTCAATCCCTCCAATCTTTCGGTCTGGTTCGAAATTAACGGAAAACCCACCGAAATAAAACCCCACTCGAAGGTAGAATTTTAATGAAGGTATTATTTGTATGCACCGGCAACACCTGCCGCTCACCCCTTGCAGAGGGTTATTTAAAGAATAAAAACCTGCCCTGCCTTGAGGTTCAAAGCGCAGGCCTTATGCCGGACGGCGTAAAAGCGAGCCAAAACAGTATTCTTGCCGCCAAAACCTTCGGCTTCGATATAAGCGGGCACAAGCCCCGCCAAATTACAAGCGACCTGATTCTTAATTCCGATAAAATTTACTGTATGAGCGAGAGCCACAAGTCCGCACTTGCGGGTATTGTACCCGAAAGCAAGCTCTCGGTGCTGGGTTCCGGTATTCCCGACCCCTACGGGCTCGACCTCGATTATTACATCAAAACCGCCGAAAAAATTATGGCGGCAACAGATAACATATTTGCAGATATTCTCCCCGCCGATAAAAAAGACTGTGCCGATATTGAGGTTATCGAAAGAACCTGCTTTTCTGCTCCCTGGAGCCGCTCGGCAATAGAGCAATCCCTCGATAACGGAACGGTTATGTATAAAGCCGTATTAAAGGGCAAAACGGTGGGATATATCGGTATAAACACGGTTTTAGACGAGGGATATATCACCAACATCGGAATTCTCCCCGAATTTCGCAGAAACGGCACGGCTCAACGCCTGCTCGAAAAGCTCGAATGTGATTATAAAGAAAAACTCTCGTTTATCTCCCTCGAGGTAAGGGTTTCGAACCTTGCGGCAATTTCACTTTACAAAAAGCTCGGCTACCAAAAGGCGGGCGAGCGCCGCAGCTTCTATATAAATCCCACAGAAAACGCACTTATTATGACGAAAGGGCTCAAATAATGTATATTTTAAGCATCGAATCCTCCTGCGATGAAACCGCCGCCGCCGTAACTGACGGAAGACGGATTCTATCAAGTGTTATTAACACCCAAATCGCAGAGCATATAAAATACGGCGGGGTAGTTCCCGAAATCGCCTCGCGCAGACATTGCGAAAACATAAGCGAGGTTGTGGATACCGCCATAGCCGAAGCCGGCATAACATATAAGGATTTATCCGCCGTTGCGGTTACCTTTGCTCCCGGACTTATCGGCGCACTGCTGGTTGGCGTAAACTTTGCAAAGGGGCTGGCAATGAGCCTCGGTATTCCGCTGATTCCGGTTCACCATCTGCGCTCTCATATCGCGGCAAACTATATTGAAGCCCCCGACCTTGAGCCCCCCTTTCTCTGCCTTATGGTATCGGGCGGAAACACGGTTTTAGCGCAGGTTACCGATTATACAAAATTCGAAATTATCGGGCAGACTACCGATGACGCCGCGGGCGAATGCTTCGATAAATGCGCAAGAACGCTGGGGCTTGATTATCCGGGCGGCGTAAATCTTGATAAAATTTCCACTACTGCGGACGAAAAGAAATACCCGCTTCCCGTGCCGCACACCCAAAACCCCTATGATTTTTCCTTTTCGGGACTTAAAACCGCCGTTATTAACACGGTACACAATGCCCGCCAAAAGGGAGAAGAAATTGATGTTCCGGTGCTATGTGCAACGGTGAGAAAAAAGGTTTGCGATATTTTAATAAACAAAACAATAGCCGCCGCAAAGGAATACGGTTATAAAACGGTGGTTATGGCGGGCGGAGTTTCGGCAAATTCCGAGCTTCGCATTCGCCTTAAAGAGGAATGCGAAAAAAACGGCATTACGCTTTTCTATCCGCCCCTTAAATATTGCGGAGACAATGCCGCTATGGTGGGGGTTCAGGCCTACTACGAATGGCAAAGCGGCAACACCGCCGATGCTTCCCTTAATGCTACGGCAACACTCGATATAAACTACAGATGAGGCAATATTATGAAAGAGAAAAAAATTTTTCTGATAGCCAACCCGAAATCGGGCAGAGCAAAGGTAAAGGATGAGCTCCTCGGTATTATTTCGGTATTCACACAAAGCGGTTACACCGTAACGGTTTATCCCACAACCAAGCGGCGCGATGCCACCGAAATCACCGCCGCTCTTTCGGACGAATACGAAATGATAGTTTGCTGTGGGGGAGACGGTACCTTAAACGAAATAATTTCGGGTATGATGCAAAACGAAAATGAATATAAGCTCGGATATATTCCGCTGGGAACGCTTAACGAATGGTCGAGCAGTCTGCACATTTCGAGGAATGCGCGGCAGGCGGCAAAGGATATTATAAGCGGCAGGGTAATGTCGCTTGATATAGGAAAATTCGGGGATAAATACTTCGCCTACACAGCCTCCTTCGGTGCTTTCACCTCGGCATCTTATTCGGCGCCGCAGGGTGTTAAAAATGCACTCGGTCAGGTAGCCTACATTTTGGAGGGCGCAAGAGAAATCGCCTCGATAAAACCCATTCACCTTAAATTTACGTTGGACGAAAAAACAACCGTTGAGGGTGATTATCTCTACGGCGGCGTTTCAAATTCTCTCTCCTGCGGAGGGGTTATAAAGCTTGACGAAGCGCTTGTTAAATTAGATGACGGTCTTTTCGAGATAGTTCTGATAGAAAAGCCCGATAATATCGCCGCTTTCGGCAATATCGTAGATGCAATTCTTACAAAAAAATATGATAACTGCCCCTATTTAAAGCAGTTTACGGCAAGCCGGGTTTTAATAGAGGGACAAAAAAGTCTTAACTGGACGCTTGACGGTGAGCTGGCTAAAGGCGGACAGAAAACCGAAATACTCAATCTGCAAAAGGCAGTAAAATTTATAATACCGAGCAAGGAATAGAGGAGGTAAATTTATGTTTACAAGAGATATAGGAATAGACCTCGGCACGGCAAACACTTTAGTTTGTGTCAAGGGCAAAGGAATAATAATGAGAGAGCCATCGGTTGTTGCATACGATGTAAGAAACGATGCGGTAAGGGCGGTTGGCCACGAGGCTAAAGAAATGATTGGCCGTACCCCCGGCTCGATAATCGCCGTAAGACCCCTTAAGGACGGCGTTATTGCCGACTTCGATGTAACGGCGGCTATGCTTAAAAGATTTATAAAGCAGGCTCTTAAGGGCTCTATGTTTTCAAGAGTAAGGGTTGTTATCTGCATACCGGCGGGTGTAACCGAGGTTGAAAGCCGAGCCGTTTACGATGCCGTAAAGCAGGCGGGTGCTACCGAGGTTGACCTCGTTGAAGAGCCCTTTGCGGCGGCGGTAGGAGCAGGTCTTCCCGTAACCGATGCTTCGGGAAATATGGTGGTTGACATAGGCGGCGGTACAAGCGAGGTTGCAATAGTATCGCTCGGAGATATAGTTACCGCGCAGTCGATAAGAACCGCGGGTGACGACCTCGATGAAGCCATCATCGCCTACATAAAGAAAAAACACAACCTGCTGATAGGTGAACGCACCGCAGAGCGCATTAAAATTGATATTGGCTCGGCGCTTCCTTACGAAAACGAGCAGAGTGTTGAAATTAAGGGCCGAAATCTTGTAGACGGTCTGCCCAAAAACGTTGTTATAACTGCCCAAGAGGTAAGGGAAGCCATGACCGACCCGATTCATCAGATTATTGATGCCATTCGCTCAACCCTTGAAAAAACTCCCCCGGAGCTTGCCGCAGATATTATCGACCGCGGCGCAACCCTCACGGGCGGCGGCGCACTTCTTCGCGGTCTTTCCCAGCTTATTGCAGACGAAATAGGTATACCCGTTACGGTAGCCAAAAATCCGATAGACTGCGTTGTTCTCGGAACGGCAAAGCGTCTTGAGGGAACCGGCTTCCAAAACTATGTATTCCGCAGAGGAAAAAGATTCAGATAGAGGATAATTTATTATGCGATTTTTCTTTAAAAGCAGAAAATTCAAAATCGGCGCGGGAATAGTTGCCGCTGTTTTAGCCCTTTCTTTGCTGATAAGCTTTACGGACGGTCTGGTTGCTCCGCACACAAGCATTTTCGGTGCGGTTGTTGCCCCCTTTCAAAAGCTTGCCGGCGGAATTTCCGATGCCATAAGCTCGTTTAGCCAAAAAATCGGCAGTAACGAAACAATAATTCTCGAAAATGCTCGTCTTAAAGAGGAAATTGACGCCCTTAACGAAAAAATCACCGATTACGACACTTTAAAAAGCGAAAACGATTTTTACAAGGACTACCTCGAAATTAAGGAGCGCCACCCCGATTTCAAGTTCTGCAACGCCGTAATTATTTCGAGAGACAATACCGATATTTATTCGGGACTCACCCTCGACAGCGGCTCCCTTTCGGGCATAGAGCTTTACGACCCGGTTATTACAAGCTCGGGTCTTGTGGGCTATGTAAGCGAGGTTGGGCTCACCACCTCGAAGGTGACCACCGTTCTTGATGCTTCGATTTCGGTAGGCGCCATTGATTCGCGTACAAGAGATGCGGGCGTTATCGGCGGCTCGCTCGAAAATGCCAAGGAGGGCAAAACCCGTATGCACAGCATAAAGCGAAGCGCGGGCATTGCCATAGGTGACTATATTGTAACCTCGGGCAGCGGTGTCTTCCCGAGCGGACTTTTAATAGGAAAAATAACCAACATCAGCAACGAAGAGTACGCTTCGGGTCTTTATGCAACCGTTGAACCCTTTGCAGACCTTAAGGAAGCGCGCCAGGTAATGGTAATAACCGATTTTGCCGGCAAGGTGCAGGAAGAAAATGAGTGAGGCATTTTATGGTTGAAAAGAAAAAATCAAATCCGCTTCAGGCCCTCTGCTTTGTGGGTTTGTTCTTCATATTTTTCATTATCACATACACCGATATTATAAACATAAATATTGCCAATGCCTCTCCCTTTCCTCTTATCGCCCTTATTGTTACGGTGGGCTTTTATTACGGAGAATGGGTTGGCTTTATTGCGGGTACGGTCTGCGGCATTTTCGCCGATGCCTTTACTCCTCATTCGGTATGCTTCAATACCCTGTTTTTGCTCTTTTTAGGCTGTGCCACGGGTGCCCTCGTTAAATACATTTTTAACCGAAACATCTTTTCGGCAAGTGTTATTACGGCGGTTGCCTGCGTTTTATATTTCGTGCTCGAGCTTATCTTCTGCATTACGCTTACCGAGGGCGAAACCTACACATATCTGCTTTTATACGCCCTGCCGAGCGCAGTTTATTCGGCGGTTTTCATTATTCCGTTTTTTTATCTCGGAAAACTAATCAAAAAAATCTGAAAGGAGTAAGCTATGCAACAACCCTTCAAAACCGAAAAGCAACCCTACATAATAGTTCTGTCGGCAATTTTGGCGGCGGTAATAGTTTTCTACTCCTTCCGTGCTTTATATATGCAGGTTATCCACCCCGAAGCCTTCGGCGGTGATGACGGCTACCGAACATTTACTACTACAATCCCCGCCGCAAGGGGTGAAATTCTCGATTGCCAGGGCAGAAAAATTGCCGTAAACCGTGACGGTTACGACATAGTTTTCAATTATTCCGCAACCGACCTTAAAACCATAAACGAGCTTATCGAAAGGCTTATAAACCTACTGGGGGAGACCGGCACCGAATACATTGACGATTTGCCCCTTAAAAAAGAGGCTCCTTACGATTTTGATACCGAGCAGAATACCGACCGACTGAAAAAGTTTCTCGAGGTTGCCGATTATGCTACCGCAGGGGACTGCTTTACACGTCTTGTGGAAAAATTCGGGCTCGAGGAATACTCTGCGGAGCGCCAGCGCAAAATTATGGGCGTAAGATACACCATGAGCAGTGCGGGATTTTCCCTTTCGGCGCCCTACACCTTTGCCGAGGATATTTCGGACGAGCTTATGCTCAAAATTTCCGAGCTCGGATATGCCAAGGAGGGGGTTACGGTACAGATTTCTCCCTACCGTGAATATGCCGTTTCCACCCTTGCGCCCCACCTTATCGGAAGCGTTGGACCGATATACAAGGAGGACTGGGAGGAATACAAGGAAAAAGGATATTCCTACAACGACAAGGTTGGTAAAAGCGGAATTGAGCTCTACGCAGAAGAATATCTGCGTGGTACTGACGGCGAAATGACCTATAAAATTGATGCTATGGGAAATATAGTTTCAAGCAAGGTTACCAAGGCGCCCGTTACCGGTAAAACGGTTATGCTCACACTTGACAAAACACTCCAGATGTCGGCACAGCAATCCCTCGAAAAATACATTAAAGAGCTTCGCACCACCAATCCATCGGTTACCGGCGGCGCGATAGTTGCAATGAATATCAAAAACGGCTCGGTGCTGGTTTCGGCAAACTACCCATCCTACGATATGGCAACCCTCTCGAAAAACTATTCCGACCTTGCCGATAAAACAAAAAATCCCGATACCCCGCTTTTAGACCGCGCATTTACCGGCGTTTATCCTGTGGGCTCCACCATAAAGCCCGCCGTAGCCGTTGCGGCGCTGGAAAAGGGAAAATACAACCGCGGCGAAACAATATTCTGTAAACACACCTACACCTATTTTGACGATCACAAGCCGCAATGTATGCACTACCACGGCAGTATGAACTTAAAATCGGCGCTGGCTAAATCCTGCAACTACTTTTTCTTCGAGCTCGGACGCAGAACGGGTATCAAAACTCTGAACGAGTATTTCAGAGCCTTCGGTCTCGGAGTTAAAACCGGCATCGAGGTAAACGATTCCACCGGTATTCTTACCGATTTCGAGTATGATTCGGGTAACACCCTGCAGGCGGCTATCGGTCAGCTGAACGCCTTTACCCCGCTTCAGCTTGCAAACTACACCTGCACCCTCGTAAACGGCGGAACCCGCTACAAGGCAACCCTTATAGAAAAGGTTGTTGAGGCGGATTTCAGCAAAACCGTTTTGAAAAATGAGGCAAAGGTTGAAAATTCAATCAAAATCAATTCTTCAACCCTTGATGCGGTTAAGGAAGGTATGCTCTCGGTTACCGAGGACGGTACCGGTAGTACGGTTTTCGGTAAATAACCGATAAAGGTAGGAGGTAAAACCGGCACGGCGCAGGTTCAGGGCAAGGTGGACCACAGCGTATTTATCGCCTTTGCTCCGTTTGACAGCCCCGAAATTGCCGTTTCTGTTATTCTTGAGCACGCAAACTCAACCTACACCGTAACAAGTGTTGCAAAATCGGTGCTTGACGGTTATTTCTTCGCCGATGATACCAAGGACGGTTATAATCTACCCTATACCGTGCTCGAATAACCTTACAAAAATCAGCTTCAGATATGCTATAATAATTGACAAATAATACCTTTATATGGTATTATTATATAAATAAATTTATAAGGAGAGATGCACAATGAACATTGCGCTTATTGCACACGACACAAAAAAAGAACTTATGGTACAGTTCTGCATCGCTTATTGCGGAATTTTAAGCAAACACACTCTCCTTGCCACCGCAACCACCGGCAAGCTCGTTTCTGATGCAACCGGTCTTAACATTATTAAATTTTTAGGCGGCTCGCAAGGAGGCACACAGCAAATAGCTTCCCGCATAGGCTGTGATGAAATAGATATGCTGCTTATATTCAGAGACCCTCTTACCGCTCGTCCCGATGAGCCGGACGATGCCGCTCTGCTTCGTCTTTGCGATATACACTCCATTCCGGTTGCAACAAATATTGCAACCGCCGAGGTTCTTATTCACGGACTTGAGCGCGGCGACCTTGACTGGCGCGATATTGTTAAAACTAAAAATAAATAATGCTTTTTCACCGACCACCTTGGTCGGTGAAAATATTGACAGGAGATAAATATGGCAGAAAAAATCACCGCTGTTAAGGGTACAAACGATGTTCTCCCCGAGGACAGCTACAAGGTTAAATTCGTAGAACAGAAATTACTCGAAACCGCCTCTCTTTACGGCTTCCGTGAAATACGTACCCCCGTTTTTGAGCATACCGAGGTCTTTTCCCGAGGTGTAGGGGATACCACCGATGTTGTTCAAAAGGAAATGTATACCTTTCTCGATAAGGGCGAGCGCAGTATTACGCTTCGTCCCGAATTCACCGCAAGTATCGCAAGAAGCGTTATTGAAAGCGGTCTTGTAAACGCGGCGCTCCCGATAAAGGCATGCTACGTAGGCGGCTGTTACCGCTACGAAAAGCCCCAGGCGGGCAGACTGCGCGAATTTCATCAATTCGGAATTGAATGTATCGGCTCTTCTTCGGCGGCGGCTGATGCCGAGGCAATAATGCTTGCCAATCAGGCACTTACCGAAATCGGTATTAAAAAGATTTCCCTCGAAATAAATTCCATTGGTTGTCCCACCTGCCGGGCAGAGTATCACAAGGCTCTTAAGGAATATTTTTCCGGCAGAAAAGAAGAGCTCTGCGGAACCTGCCGTGAAAGGCTTGACCGCAACCCGATGAGAATTTTAGACTGCAAATCGCCTATATGCAAGGAGATTGCGGCTTCGGCACCTAAAGTAATAGATTTTCTCTGTGATGATTGCCGGGAGCACTTCGATTTACTTAAAAAGCACCTCGACTCTGCAGGTGTTGAGTACACGGTAAATCCCAATATCGTGCGCGGTCTCGATTATTACACCAAAACCGTTTTCGAATTTATCTCGGGTGATTTGGGCGCACAGTCCACCGTCTGCGGAGGCGGAAGATATGACGGACTGATTGCCCAGCTCGGCGGTCCCGAAATTCAGGCGGTAGGCTTTGCAATGGGAATTGAAAGACTTATGATGGTGCTTGAAGCACAGAAAGCCGAATTCCCCGAAAAAGCCACTTGCGATATATATTTTGCTCCGCTCGGCGTTAATGCAAGCCTTGAAATTACCAAGCTCTGCTCAAAACTGCGAGAGGAAGGCTTCGAGGCTCTTACCGATATTAACGACCGCGGTCTTAAAGCCCAGATGCGATATGCCGACAAGATAAACGCAAAGTACACCTGCGTTATAGGTGACAGCGAGCTTGACTCGGGCGAGCTTAAAATCAAAAATATGAAAACGGGTGAAGAAAGCCTTATTTCGCTCGGCAACTTCACCGATGAATTCTACAATATTATTATTGCCGATGGTTTTGCCACCGACCAGTTTTAAGGAGAATAGTTATGAAACTTGACAGAATGGACGGTATGAAACGCACCGATTACTGCGGAACCCTGCGCGGCAGTGATGTGGGAAAAGAGGTTGTAGTTGCAGGCTGGGTACAGAGACAGCGCGATTTGGGCTCCCTTATCTTTATTGATTTGAGAGACCGCACCGGCATTGTTCAGCTTGCCTTTGATGAAAAAACCGAAAAGGAAATTTTCGATAAAGCCTTTAGTGTTCGAAGCGAATTCGTGCTTATGGCGAAGGGCGTAGTTCGTGAGCGCTCCTCAAAAAATTCGGAAATTCCCACGGGCGATATTGAAATTGAGGTTAACTGCCTTAAGGTTTTAGGCGCGGCTGAAACCCCGCCCTTTGAAATTTTACCCGATACAAAAACGCAGGAGGACCTGCGCCTTAAATACCGTTATCTTGATTTGCGCCGCTCAAATTTGCAGAACAACATTCTGCTTCGCCACAAAATCGCCAAGGTAACAAGAGACTATTTCGATGAAAACGGTTTTATCGAAATCGAAACCCCCACACTTATTAAATCTACCCCCGAGGGCGCAAGAGACTACCTCGTTCCCTCGCGTATACATTCGGGTTCTTTCTTTGCTCTGCCGCAGTCTCCCCAGCTTTATAAGCAGTTGCTTATGCTTTCGGGGTTTGACAGATATATGCAGCTCGCCCGCTGTTACAGAGACGAGGATTTGCGTGCAGACCGTCAGCCCGAGTTCACCCAGATAGACCTTGAGATGTCTTTCGTTGAAATGGAGGACGTTTTCGCCATCGCAGAGGGCTTTGTTAAGCGTCTTTTCAAGGAAGTAATGGGGGTTGATATTCCCACTCCGCTTCCTCGCCTTACCTACACCGAGGCTATGGAAAAATACGGTTCGGACAAACCCGATACCCGCTTTGATATGAAAATCGCCGATATTTCTTCGGCGGTTGCAGATTGCGGCTTCGGTGTTTTTGCCGATACAATTAAAAACGGCGGCACCGTAAGGGCTATATGTGCCAAAAATGCTGCCGAAACCTACACAAGAAAAGAAATTGATAAATTAACCGAGGACGCCAAGGGTATCGGCGCCAAGGGTCTTGCCTTTATCCGCTGGATTGAGGAAGAGCCCACCTGCTCCTTTGCGAAGTTTATGACAAAGGAAGAAATGGACGAAATAATAAAGCTTACGGGAGCCGAAAAGGGCGATGTGGTTCTTATATGTGCTGACCGTAAAAAGACCGTTTTGTCAGTACTCGGTGCTTTACGTCTTACGGTTGCAAAACGTCTCGGAATTATCCCCGAGCAGTATAATTTCCTTTGGATAACCGAGTTCCCCTTCTTCGAATACAACGAGGAAACCGGAAACTGGGACGCTATGCACCACCCCTTTACCTCTCCGCTTGACGAGTGCATTCAGTATCTTGATTCCGACCCCGAAAAGGTTTTCGCCAAGGCTTACGACCTTGTTCTTAACGGCATTGAGCTTTCCTCGGGTTCGATACGTATTACCGACCCCGAGCTTCAAAAGCACATGTTCGCCGCGCTCGGACTCTCCGATGAAGAGGCCTACCAAAAGTTCGGCTTCTTAACCGATGCTTTCAAGTACGGCGCACCTCCTCACGGCGGTATGGGAATAGGTTTGGACCGCCTCGTAATGCTTATGTGCGGTGCGGACAGCCTGCGTGATGTAATCGCTTTCCCGAAGGTTTCAAATTCGAGCGAGCTTATGTCGGGCGCACCCGGTACGGTAGACGATGCTCAACTGAAAGAGCTTTCAATCGGAATTATATCCGAAGAAAAGTAATACAGTTTATAGCCCCCCTGATTAAAATTTCCAAATGCAGGCTTTGCATTCTGCCGATTTTAAGAACAAAAACGTTCTTTAAAATAAATTTTGTAAACCAAGGAGGACTTTATGTTTAAACAAAATTTGCTTAAATCAGCAGCTCTGGCATTATCGGTTGTTTGTATGCTTTTACTCACGGCATGCGGCGGCGATTCGACAAACGAAAACACAGAGTCGACCCCATCTCAAGACGTTGTTGTATCAAAGGAAGAGCCGGCCTCTCCTGCTTCTTCGGACACCGAATCGAAACCGGAATCGTCTGCAACTTCTTCCGAAGCTCCGAGTAATGAAATCGCAAAAATAAGCGGAGGTGCTGACGAAGTCGGCATTTATTCCGTTGTTGTAAAGCTTACCAAACAAGCCGCCGATAAAGGTGTGGTTGAGATGGTTTACCACGGAGCGAAGGGCTCGCCCCAGGAAAATTCCGTTGTAAACACCTTCCGTATCGAATATTGTAAGGAAGCCGCCGGAACCTTTGAAATCCGTACATTCTTCAACGGCGAAGTTTATCAGAACCAGCATCACAAAGACGAGGTGAAGGTGGTAAACACATTCGATGCCACTCTCCGAGCCGGCGATGTAACCATTTCATATACTCCCGATGGCGGGGATACACAGGAAATATTTAAGGCTGATGCGGAGTATTTTGCTTCGTCTCGCTGACAAACAGCGGTTATTCCCGCAAAAAAGGTTCATAATAAATGGAACTTTATTGAAATTATAAAAACTACCTACCGAATTCGGTAGGTAGTTTTTTATACTGTATCAAGCGGGGAAGTTTTCCCAATCAATGCCGAAAATTCAATTATTTACAGCATTTATCCTCTCTGGGTTTTTTGGGGGCTTCGGGTGTACCCTGTTCTGTTGCATCGCCGAGACCTGTTGTTTCGGAGAAAATCGTATTTTTCGTAACGGTGTTTACAACATCAGTGGGCACGATAATTTTTGCCGCCTGGCCCTTTGACATATTAACGAGCGCCTCATACTTTTTAAGCTCTAAAACCGCCGCATCAACGCCGGCTTCCTTAAGAGCAACAAGACCGTCCGCCTCGGCTTTTTTGGCAAGATAAATTGCCTTGGCTTCACCTTCGGCGCGGGCAATACGAGCGTCTCTTTCGCCCTCTGCCTCAAGTATCATAGCCTGCTTATCGCCCTCGGCTCTCGTAATTGCCGCCGCCTTATGACCCTCTGCCTGCAAAAGTGTTTCACGGCGGTCACGCTCTGCCTTCATCTGCTTTTCCATTGCAGACTGAATTTCGGCGGGCGGGATAATATTCTTAAGCTCAACTCTTGTTACCTTGATACCCCATTGGTCGGTAGCATCATCGAGGATTTCGGTCATTTTTCCGTTTATGGTATCGCGGGAGGTAAGGGTACCGTCCAACTCGAGCTCACCTACGATATTACGAAGAGTAGTAGCGGTGAGGTTTTCGAGGGCGCTTATCGGGTTTACAACACCGTAAGCATACAGCTTTGCATCGAAAATACGGAAGAAAACAACCGTATCAATCTGCATTGTAACGTTATCCTTTGTGATAACCGGCTGCGGCGGTGAATCTATAACCTGCTCTTTTAAGGTGATTTTTTTAACGATTTTTTCGAGGAACGGGATTTTTATATGCAAGCCCGCGCTCCAAGTGGTTTTGTATTTTCCGAGAAACTCGATAATATACTGCGAGGTTTGCGGAACTATACAAATATTTGTGAAAACGATGATTAAAAACACAACTACAAGTGCTATTAAAACATACTCCATAATTTTAAACTCCTTTATTATTTAATTACAAGGAAGTACAGAATAACGAGAAGACCCAGGGCTATGCGGTAATAACCGAAAGCGGTAAAGTCTTTTTTCCTTATGTAGCCCAAGAAGAACTTTATTGCGATTATCGAAACCAGGAATGCCGAAATCATACCAGCAAAAAGTATTACAAACTCGATTGCCGAAAAGGAGAAGCCGTATTCGAGTATGTATTTCAGCGTTTTTAAAAAGCTTGCGCCGAACATAATCGGAACGGCGAGATAAAAGCTGAATTCCGCCGAAACGGTACGCGAAACACCGAGAATCATCGCACCCAAAATAGTTGCTCCCGAGCGGGAGGTTCCGGGGATAAAGGCAAGAATCTGGAAAAGACCTATGAAAAATGCGGTTTTATAAGAAAGATTATGCATTGAGGCAATCGGCTGTTCCTTATTCTTATGCAGAGCCTCGATTATTATGAATGCAATACCGTAAACAATCAAGGCGCCGGCAACCACATTCGAATTATAAAGGTGTTCGTCTGCCCAATCGTCAATAAAGAAACCGATTACTGCGGCGGGTATACAAGCTACCGCAACCTTAAGCCAAAGGGTCAGCGAGGGGCGCTTTATACCAACCTTGCCTACGATTTTATAAACCGAGGAGCTATCCGAGCGGGAGGTAAAGGGCCAGAGCTTATTCCAAAACAGAACTACAACCGCCATAATCGCGCCGAGCTGAATAACAACATCGTACAGGTTTTTAAACTGCTCGCTTACGCCGAGATTTAAAAACTCATCTACCAAAATAATGTGCCCCGTACTGCTTATGGGCAACCATTCGGTGATACCCTCTACAATTCCGAGAAAAATTGATTTAAAAACTTCAATCATAAATCTTCCTCCAAACAAAACTGTGATAAAAACACTTATGGGTATTTTATCACTTTAAGAGGCTTTTGTAAAGTTTAATATATTCGCCGGCAGATTTTGCCCAGCTGTTATCACACTTCATCGCCCTTGTGCGCAGAATTTCCCAGCCTAAAGTATCGTAATAGCCCTCGAGAGCGCGCCAAACGGCATGCTCCATATCGTGGGCATTATACGAGCCGAAGGTGAAGCCGTTGCCGATACCGTCTCCGCTGTCTACAATAGTATCATTGAGACCGCCGGTCTGACGAACTACCGGAACCGTACCGTAGCGAAGCGCCACAAGCTGTGCGAGTCCGCAAGGCTCACTCTTACTCGGCATTAAGAAAATATCTGCGCCTGCATATATTTTATGCGCCAATGCCGGAATAAATCCCGAGCGGAATGCAACCTTATCGGGGAATTTTTTCTGCATTTCTCTGAAAAAGTTTTCGTATTCCCATTCGCCCGAGCCCAAAATCACTATCTGTACTCTGCTCTGTGCGATTTCCTCGAAAACGTGCTTTACGAGGTCGAAGCCCTTATGGTTTACAAGACGCGATACCATACCGATTACCGCAACGTCCGGGTCTTTCGGAAGACCCAGCTCCTCTTGAAGACCGAGCTTGTTATCGGTTTTACCCGCCATATTTTCTATTGAGAAATTTTTATAAATCATCGGGTCGGTTTCGGGATTATAAACATCATAATCAATACCGTTTACAATACCCGTAAGCTTACCCGACATCTCTCTTAAAATCGGGTCGAGCCCGAAGGAATAATAGGGGTCGAGAATTTCGTGGGCGTAGGTGGGGGAGACGGTGGTAATGCGGTTGCTCGTGGCAAATGCGCCCTTCATAAAGTTTACGCAACCGTCATATTCCAGCAGATGCTCCTTATCCTGCGGCATACCGAGAACATCGCCCAAAATCTCGTGACCGTATTTGCCCTGATACTGAATATTATGAACCGTGAAAACGGTTTTGATACCCGAATAAAACTCATTATCTCGGTACATCGAATCAAGATAAACCGGGATAAGTGCGGTTTGCCAATCGTTGCAATGAATTATATCGGGTTTAAAATCAACTGCGGGCAGAACCTCAAGCACCGCGCGGGAGAAGAAGGCATATCTTTCGGCATCGTCAAAATGACCGTAAAGGCCCTCTCTTTTAAAGTAATACTGATTATCTATGAAATAGTAGATAACTCCGTCCTTCCTTGCCTCGAAAACGCCGCAATACTGCCTGCGCCAGGAAACCGGAACGGTAATACTTGTAATAAAGGTCATTTCCTTTTTGAGGTCTTCGGAGATACTGCTGTATAGGGGCATTATAACCCTGCAACCTACAAGACGGCGGCGAAGTGCCTTCGGGAGAGCACCCGCAACATCTGCAAGACCGCCCGACATCGCAAAGGGGTATGCTTCACTTGCTGCATATAAAACTTTCATTTTTCTATTCCTTCTTAAATGGTTTTTTCTTTTCCGATAAACAGATTATTGCCTTCTGTGCCGCGAAGAACCGTTCCTGACGAAATTACAACGCCCTTATCGGCCGTAACTCCCGAGAGAACGGCATTATCACCTACAACCGTACCCTGCATCAGTATACAATTTTCAACAACCGCATTTTTGCCTACCTTTACGCCTCTGAAAAGAAGCGAATTTTTAACGGTGCCCTCTACAAGACAACCGTCTGCAATCAGACTGTTTTGAGCAACCGAGTTAAGACCGTAGCGGGTGGGCATATCATCGCGGGTTTTGGTGTAAACGGGGTGCTCGCGGTTGAATAGCTGACGGCGTTTTTCGTCGTTTAAAAGCATTCGGCTGATTCTAACATAGGAATCCGCGCTATCAAGCACCTCTGCAAAATCGGTAATTTTATAACCCTTTATCTTCTTTTCGCATATACGCGGCTTGATTACATCTCTCGAAAAGCTTTCAAGAGCGCGGCGGCTTGCATCGGCTATCCACTCGATAAGAAGCTCGCGGCGAATAACGAAAATATCAAGGCTGTAATCAACGGCTTCGGGCATTTTTTCTTCAAATTTTGCGCTTGCTACGGTTTCGTTTTCAAGGGATAAAATCATTATATCCTTATTATTTTTCGGCAACTGACCGTTTTTATACGCCACCGTAACATCGGCGCCCGAGCGCTCGTGAAATTCTATCATATCCGATAAATCAATATTGCTGATTAAATCGGCATCGCAAAGCACAACATAATCCTCATTACTGCGCTTTAAAAAGGTCATAATTCCGGCAAGAGCCTCAACGTGGCCGCGGGAAATTCCGTATTTTGAACTGCTGAATGGCGGCATAATGAAAATTCCGCCGTTTTTACGGTCTAAATCCCACGCCTTGCCCGAGCCTAAATGGTCCATAAGAGAGCGGTAGTTTTCCTGCGTGAGAATTCCAACCTTACTGATACCTGCATTTACGAGGTTTGAAAGGGAAAAATCAATGAGTCTGTAACGGCTGCCGAAAGGAATCGAAGCCATTGAACGTTTTTCGGTAAGTTCGGGCACCATTTCATCGTGAACATTCGCGAAGATGATACCGAGAGCGGTTTTTCCTATCATATTTTCTCCCCCTCCTTAACATTTTCTCTTATCATTTTACCGGCGCTGATTTTTGCATTTTTGCCGATATGGAGCCCTCCGCCGATAACGGCTATGCCCCATTCGCCCTCGCATTTTTCGGGGCTTTCGCCTACCTCGGCGTTCTGGTCAATTTCCGAATCCTCTGCAACTATCGCATAGCGCACCGTTGCGCCCTTTTTAATCACGGCGCCCGGCATAATCAGCGAATATTCCACCGTTGCGCCCTCTTCAACCGTTACATTTTCGAAAAGCACCGAGAAATCAAGCTTTCCGCTTACATCGCAACCGTTGGTAATGAGAGAGTTTTCAATTTCCGCTTCTGCCGATACATATTGCGGCGGCAGAGAATCGGTACGGGAATATATCTTCCAGTTGGGGTCGGAAAGATTGAGGTCGATTTTCGGATTGAGCAAATCGAGGTTTGCGTCCCACAGGGATTCAACCGTTCCAACGTCTTTCCAGTAATCATCAAAACGATAAACCATCAGTTTTTCGTTGTTTTCGAGCATAAGCGGGATTATATCCTTGCCGAAATCATTGGAGGAATTGGGGTTTGCTTCGTCCTCGGTAAGATACTGGCGAAGCTTTTCCCATTTGAAAACGTAAATACCCATTGATGCCAAGGTGCTTTTGGGCTTTTTTGGTTTTTCCTCAAATTCGTAAATTGTGCCGTCCTCATTCGCATTCATAATTCCGAAGCGGGACGCCTCTTCCATAGATACATTGAGAACCGCAATGGTTGCGGCGGCATCGTTTTTGCGGTGCTCGGCAATCATTTTGGAATAATCCATTTTATAGATATGGTCGCCCGAAAGGATAAGAACATATTCGGGGTCGTACCTCTCGATAAAATTGATGTTTTGATAAATGGCGTTTGCCGTGCCCTTATACCAATCTCCGCCCTTACTCTTCTGATAAGGCGGCAACACGTGAACGCCGTGACCTGCGCGGTCCAAATCCCAATGCTTGCCCGAGCCGATATAATCGTTAAGCTCAAGCGGCTGATACTGGGTAAGCACGCCTACCGTATCAATGCCGGAATTAGCACAGTTTGAGAGCGGAAAATCTATAATTCTGTATTTCGCTCCGTAGGGTACTGCGGGTTTTGCGACATTCTGGGTCAGAACGCCGAGTCGGCTTCCCTGACCGCCCGCAAGCAGCATTGCAACACATTCTGTTTTTTTCAATACATCCAACTCCAATTCAAAAGATATATCTGTTTTTTTATTTCTTTTTCGGTTTTGTGGTATTCCTCTTATAGTAGGTTACCGACATTGCCGGAATATCAAGTGCTATCGAGTGTTCGCAGCCGTGCATGGCTATCTGCTCACTCTTAACCGATTTTTGCGGAGTTTCAACACTTCCGCCGAACTTTTTCCATTCGCTGCACAAAACCGGCTTATAGCTGCCCTTTTGGGTAACGCCGATTCTGTAGCCGCTTCTCGCAACCGGAACAAAATTGCAAACCGCAATTATTTCTTCTCCGCTCTTATTTATTCTGCGGAAGGCGATAATACTCTGCGAGTTATCATCATTGGAAATCCAATTAAAGCCCTCCCAGGAGTAATCAATTTCCCAAAGCTCGCTATGTGTAAGATAGAACTTATTGAGGGTTTTAACATATTCGAGCATTTGCTTATGAGCATCGTAATCGAGCAAGAGCCAATCGAGCTCCTGTTTATAATTCCACTCGATAAACTGCGCAAACTCCTGACCCATAAAGAGAAGCTTTTTGCCGGGGTGAGCCATCATATATCCGTAAAACGCGCGCAGATTTGCAAATTTTTGTGCGTAATCGCCCGGCATTTTATTTATGAGCGAGCATTTGCCGTGAACCACCTCGTCATGCGAAATCGGAAGCACGAAGTTTTCCGAAAAGGCATAGAAGAAGGAGAAGGTAAGGCAATTATGATTATCCTTTCTGAAAAGCGGGTCGAGCGATACATAGCGGAGCATATCGTTCATCCAACCCATATTCCACTTGAAATTGAAGCCCAGACCGCCATCATGCGGAGGTTTTGTTACCATCGGCCATGCGGTGGACTCCTCGGCTATCATAAGCACTCCGGGATTTACCGAAAACGCCGCTTCGTTTACCCTGCGCAAGAGCTCTATTGCATCGAGGTTTTCTCTGCCGCCGTAAGAGTTGGGAAGCCATTCGCCGTCTTTTCTGCCGTAATCGAGATAAAGCATCGAGGCTACGGCATCAACGCGAAGACCGTCCGCATGGTACTCCTTTAACCAGTATACGGCGCTTGAAATGAGAAAATTCATAACCTGAACTTTTCCGTAATCAAAAACGCAGGTTCCCCATTCCTTATGCTCGCCCTTTCGGGGATCGGCATACTCGTATGCCGTGCTGCCGTCAAACCTGTAAAGACCGCATTCATCCTTGGGGAAATGCGCCGGAACCCAATCGAGAATAACACCGATTCCGTTTTGGTGCATTATATCTATGAATTTCATAAAATCCTTGGGAGTTCCGTAGCGGGAGGTAGGAGCGAAATATCCCATAACCTGATAACCCCATGAACCGTCAAACGGATATTCGGTTATCGGCATAAGCTCGATAAAATTATATCCCATCTTTTTTACATAGGCGCAAAGCTCTTTGGCTACCGTTACATAATCGAAAACGTTACCGTCCTTATACCGTTTCCAGGAGCCCAAATGAACCTCGTAAATATTTACCGGGGAGGAATAAATATCGCGACTAACCCGCTCTTTACACCATTCATCATCGCCCCATTTATATCCGCTCATATTATAAACCTTTGAGGCATTGGCGGGAGCCGTTTCAAAATGGCGGGCGTATGGGTCGCTTTTTAAATGAGTTACACCGTCTCTGCCCATAACGGCATATTTATAGGCATCGTATTCCTTAACACCGTTTACGGTGGTTTCAAAAATACCGTTTGCAACGCGGTGCATTTGGTCTGTATTTATATCCCACGAATTGAAATCACCCACAACGCTGACGTTTACCGCTTTAGGTGCCCAAACGCGGAAGGTGGCGGTATCGCCCGACAAAAAGCAACCGAAATATTCGTACGCATCATAGCAAAGCTGATTATTGAATTCCTCTAAATTTTGCATACTGCTCCATCCTCTCTTTTACATTATTTTACCACCATTTTTAAAATTTTTCAATAAGTTTTTTGTGGAAGTTAAAATAGAGGCATAATATTTTTTGTCGTAAATTTGTGCAAGTTATACAAAAATCGACCTGTTTCGAGCCCATAAGAAAAAAATTTACGGTTTTTGCAAAGTTTTGTTTACGTTTTCGGGGTACAAACAGGCGCAAAAAAACGGGCGCGCAATGCACGCCCATACGGAATCCTGCCACCTGCCACGCCTTGCGGCACGGCAGACGGCGGTTCTTTCCTCCCTTTCGGGCGAACGCAGTTCGCCCCTACGGTTGCCGTATAAATTCATAGCAAAATGCGGGACGTCGTGGCGCCGTCCCCTACGCCGCACCTATTCACTCTTCACTAAATAAAAAATCTCCCCTGCCAAAGGCAAGGGAGATAAAATTTGATGAAATCAGTCGTTTACATAAGGAATGAGTGCAATCTGTCTTGCTCTCTTGATAGCAATGGTAAGCTCTCTCTGATGAGCGGCGCAGGTGCCGGTTGCACGGCGGGGTAAAATCTTTGCGCGCTCGGATGTAAACTTACGCAATTTCGCAATATCCTTATAATCGATAGTTTCAACACGATCGGCGCAGAAGTGACAAACTTTTCTGCGCGGCTTTCTTGAATGAGCCATTTTATCGTTCTTTTCCATCGTTAAAGCCTCCAATTAAAATTTAGAACGGCAAATCATCATCGCTCGCATTTTCAATTTCAACAAACTCATTTGAGCCTGCATTTGAGAATGACGGAGCGGCTTCGCCGGTGGCGGTATTGTTACCGTCTCTTTTAGATTCTACAAACTGAACATTGTTGGCAATAACCTCGAATGCAGTTCTGTTTTTTCCGTCCTTATCCACATATCTGCGGGTTTGGATAGAACCTTCAATACCTATCATACTGCCCTTGCTGAAATACTTTGTAACGAATTCAGCGGTCTGGCGCCAAGCAACGATATTGATAAAATCAGCCTGGCTTTCCTCGCCTGCCTTGTAGCGGCGATTAACAGCAATAGAGAAAGAAGTTACGGGAGTATTATTCGCTGTATAGCGAAGCTCGGGGTCGGCAGTAAGTCTGCCTGTAAGAACTACTAAATTAAACATAATTCTTTCTCCTTATTTTTTGATAATCATAACGCGAAGAACGCCGTCAGTAATGCCGGCAATACGCTCGATTTCAGCAGGAACACCGGGCTCTGCCGTAAATGTAGTGAAAACGTAGTAACCTTCGGTTTCGTAGTTGATCGGGTATGCGAGCTTGCGCTTACCCCAATCGTCAACGTTTTCAACGGTACCGTTATCGGCTATGAGCTTCTGGAACTTTTCATTCAAAGCGGCAACTGCTTCATCGCCGGCCTTTACGGAAAAAACCAAAACGGCTTCATACTTATTGGTAACCATTCTGTTGCACCTCCTTATGGACTTAATATGGCTTTGCATTTTGCAAAGCAAGGAAGCATTGATTAAAGGGCACTTACTCACCTTAAATCAATAGCACAAGCCATTATATCAGCAAAAAGAAGTTAAGTCAACACTTTTTTAAAGAAATTTATTGTAAAAGAGGCAAAAATGTAGTAAAATGATAAAAACTACCTATGAAAGAAGGTAATATTTATGCTTTTGGCGGTTGATATAGGAAACACCAATATCACCCTCGGCCTTTATAACGAGGAGCTTCTGCTCTTTACCGCAAGGCTTGCAACCCAGCAGGGCAACCGTACTGCCGACCAGTATGCGATAGATATTAAGGATATTTTAACCCTCCACGGCGCAAGATATGAAGAGATAGAGGACGCTATAATTTCTTCGGTTGTGCCCTCTGTCGGCAAGGCGATAGCTACGGCGATTTCAATGCTCTGCCATATAGTGCCGCTTGAGCTCGGCCCCGGAGTTAAAACAGGGCTCAACATCAAAATTGATAACCCCGCAGAGCTCGGTGCCGATTTTGTGGCGGGTGCGGTAGGTGCATTAACCGAATACACAATGCCCTGCATAATGATAGATATGGGAACGGCTACAACACTCGGCGTGCTCGATAAAAACGGTGATTTTATCGGTGCGGCAATAGCGGCGGGCGTAAAGCTCACCCTTAAGGCGCTCACGCAAAACACCTCCCAGCTTTCGGGCATACGGATTGAAAGTCCCAAAAAAGCCATCGGTACAAACACGGTGGAATGTATGAAATCGGGAATAGTTCTCGGAACGGCGGCTATGCTTGACGGTCTTATTGACCGCTTCGAGGAGGAGCTCGGCGAAACGGCAACCGTAGTTGCTACCGGCGGTCTTGCAAAGGAGATAATACAGCATTGCTCCCGCAATATAATTTTTAACGAAAATCTCCTGCTTGACGGTCTGCGTATAATTTACGAAAGGAATAATTAGTATGAAAAACAAAAAACTTATAATCATAGGCGCAATAATTTTAGCGGTAATTATTATAATTGCCGTAATCGCAGGCGGATATAACGGCCTTGTTGAAAAAGAGGAAACGGTTAATGAAAAATACGCCGAAATCCAGACCCAGCTTCAACGCCGTGCCGATTTAATCCCCAATTTCGTTGCAACCGTTAAGGGTTATTCGGATTACGAAAAAGAAACCTATACGGCGGTAACCGAGGCGCGCAGCGCCGTTGCAAAGGCTTCAAATGCAACAGAGCTTGCCGATGCAAACGAAAAGCTTAACGGCGCAATCTCGGTATGGGTAAATGCCGTAACCGAGGCGTATCCCGAGCTTAAGGCAAATCAAAACTATGTTGCCTTACAAGATGAGCTTGCAGGCACCGAAAACCGCATTGCAAAATCGAGAGACGATTATAATGAATTTACAGCGGATTACAATATAACAATCCGCAAGTTCCCCAAGAGCATACTTGCGGGTATCTTCGGCTTCGATAAAAAAGACCTCTTTAAGGCAAGCGAAGGCGCCGAAAATGTTCCGCAGGTGTCATTTAACTGATGAAAAAACGAATAATTGCACTTTTTTGTGCAGTTGCCCTATTCCCGGTGCTTTGTTTTTCGGTGTCCGCGAAAACAAGCTACCCGAAGCAGACCGACAGGTTTTTCGTAAATGATTATGCCTCGGTTCTTTCGGCGGAGGCGGAAAACCAAATGTATGAGCAGGGCAAAAAGCTTTATTACGCATGTAAAGCGCAGGTTGTGGCGGTAACGGTAAACAGTCTTGATGGCGAAGAAATCGAAGATTATGCCTATAACCTTGCCAGAAGCTGGAAGCTCGGAGACAAGGAAAAGGATAACGGAATTCTTCTGCTTTTATCCCTGACCGAGCGCAAGGTAAGAATAGAGGTAGGCTCGGGGCTTGAGGGCGCTTTGCCCGACAGCAAAACCGGAAGAATTTTAGATACCTACGGTGTGGATTATTTTAAAAACGATGAGTTTGAAGACGGTATTTTAAGTGTCTATAATTCACTTATAAACGAGGTGTATATCGAATACGGCCTTGAACCCGATGCCGATTATGAACCGGTTGAAGATGATGACGGCAGTATTTGGCCGGCGCTGATAATTTTTGCGCTTATAATTCTTTTTAATATTTGGTCTGCCAAAAAAGGCGGCGGAAGAATACGCTTTTTCCCCATAG
>JAGHTJ010000027.1 GCA_018065375.1 Candidatus Equinaster intestinalis
ATTGTCGGGTATATGGCATATAACCTCGATTTTTGAAACGCGTCTGCCGTCGATTTCAGTAACGGTTACATCGAAATTTTTATAGCTGAATTTATCGCCGACCTCGGCAATTTTTCCGAGCTGTTCCATAACCCAACCGCCAACCGAAATATTTTCGGTAGCGATTTCCACACCGAGCATTTCGCAAAAGTCCTCAAAATTCATAAGACCTTCAACGCTGAATTTATTTTCCTCAAGCTTTTTAACATCCTCGGTAACATCGTCATGCTCGTCCCAGATTTCGCCAACAAGCTCCTCAAGAACATCCTCCATAGTAACTATGCCGACCGTTCCGCCATATTCATCAACTACAACCGCGATATGCGATTTTGCCGCCTGCAATGCCTTTAAGAGTTCATCTATCGGCATTGATTTCTGAACAAAAATCGGTTTTGTCATAATTTTTTCGATTTTTTTGTTTGTAATTCCGTTTTCGGTGTAAAAATCTTTTATGTGGATTATGCCGACTATATCGTCCATACCCTCATTATACACAAGGAGACGGGAAAATTTTGACTGCGCAAAGGCCTTGGCAATTTCGCTTTTCGGGGCATCAAGTGCCACAGCCTCAACATCGCCCCTGTTGGTTAAAATATCTTCGGCTCGCTGTTTTGAAAACTCGATAACATTTTTAATGAGCTTGCCCTCGTCATTATCAATAGTGCCCTCCTGCCGAACCTCATCAACAAGCAGAAGCAGTTCCTCCTGGGACATTTTAGTGTCCTCCTGCATATTGATAATCTTGGAAACGAGCTTTTTCCAGCCATCGAAAATTATATTGAGCGGCTTAAAAATGATAATGAGCCAACTGATAAAAAGCGATGAAAACATCGCAAATCTTTCGGGCGCATCTTTGGCAATGCTTTTAGGGGTGATTTCACCGAAAATCAGCACCGCAACGGTTACAACAACGGTTGAAACGGTAGCGCCGATATTACCGTAAAGTTCTACGAACAGCACAGTTCCAAGGGAAGCTACGGCTATATTTACGATATTGTTGCCGATAAGTATGGTTGAAATAAGATTATTATAGTTTTCCGAAAGCTTAAGCACTCTTTTGGCATCCTTATTTCCCTTTTCGGCAAGCATTTTAATGCGGGTTGCATTGAAGGACGAAAACGCCGTTTCGGTTGCCGAGAAATATGCCGAAAATACAATCAGCGCAAGCATTATCACTATTTTTGTTATACTTCCTGAGTCCATTTATTATCTCCTTAAAACACAAAAGCATATCCGACAGGTTGCCCTGCAGATATGCTCAAATCAATTTTAACACTTGAAATTTTAGAGTAACTTTTTAAGCTACACCCGTCCGCATCCACTGTAATGAAAACCTCCGAAATTTATTGCTTATATTATAGCAAAGACAGCAGTAATAGTCAACTCGTATTTTATTATAAAAAAAGGTAGATTTTTGTTAAAAAATGTTGTATAATGGTAGAAAATCTTGTAAGGAGGAATTTTGTGAGTTACAAGCTTACTAAAAAAGATATTTTCACAATACCTAATGTTTTAAGCTGCATAAGAATACTGCTTGTTCCGGTTATATTGTGGTTATATTGCGGCTTAAAGAACTACAATTTAGCATTGATTGTAATAATCATTTCCGCTCTTACCGATATTATTGACGGTAAAATTGCCCGAAAATTCAATATGATTTCCGACCTCGGCAAATTTATCGACCCCGTTGCCGATAAGCTCACTCAGGCGGCCATGATTTACTGCGTTTGCCGCAGATATACACTTGTGCTTTTACTTGTTGTGATTTTCATAATTAAAGAAAGTATGATGTTTATTTTCGGATATATTCGCTTTAAGCTCTCCGAAACGGTTACA
>JAGHTJ010000113.1 GCA_018065375.1 Candidatus Equinaster intestinalis
GCAATATATATTATATATATAATATATAAAGCAAAACTAAATTACGACTAATATAGCACGGTTTTCGACATTTGTCAATAGTTTTTGAGAAAAAAACGAAAAAAAAGCACTAAATAACCTGCGCTAATGCTACAAAGAGCGGCATTGTGAAGATGGTAAGCAGGGTGGATACGGTAACGGTTTTTACCGAAACCTCGCTGTCAAGACCGAATTTATCGGCAAACATCGTGTTGTAAGCGGCAACCGATGAGCTCGCCGCAACGGTGCAGGCAATAAGTGGGGCGCCCTTGACTCCGCAGAGCACCATAATTCCTATCATTATGGCGGGCGAGACTATAAGCCGCAATGCTACAGGCAGGTAAATCCGTTTATCGGTAAAGGATTTTACTATGCCCGCGCTGTAAAGACGGTAGCCTACTATCAGCATAGGAAGAGGTGTGTTGAGGTTGCCGATATGGGTAACTGCCGAGGAAATAACGGTGGGCAGTTTCAGTCCCGAAAAATAGAGAATTACCGAGAGAATAACGCTGATTACGGTGGGGTTTAAAAAGATTTTTCGGGGAGATAAAAACTTTTTGTCTCCGCTGCACATAACAACTCCGTAGCTCCATGCCAGAATGTTGAAAACCGCAACATACATAGAGCCGTAGAATACGCCTATATCGCCCAAAATAGCCTTTTGGAGCGGGAATGCCATATAGCCGCAGTTAGAGAAGATAACGGCATAACGAAGCACCTTGTTTACGGTATCGGGCTTGTTGTGTATGCAGAGCTTTGCAAGGAGTATCAGTATGGCGTGTATGGCAATCGAAAAAAGCAAAACCCAAAGCAGATTTTTGGTTTTTTCGGGTGTGCATTCTTCGCTTGTAAATGCCTGCAAAATAGCGGCGGGAGTAACGCAGTAAAGAACTAAATTTGTTAAATCTCGTATGGCGTGGTCGCGCACTATTTTTGTTTTGGCGCATACAAAACCGAGCGCCATAATTATAAAAAGTGTGAAGACCTGACCTGCAACAGTCAAAGCATTGTTAAGCATTATAAACTCCTTATATTAGAGCCGTGTTCGGTTATGAATGATACGGCTTCGAATTTATTTTTAAGCCTGATGGAAAGAGGCTCGATAACTACATCTTCTGTGGCAAAATGTCCGCAATCGAACAGGCTCATACCTTTAGCATAAGCCTCTAAAAATACGTGGTGCTTAACCTCGCTTGTAACAAAAGCATCACAGCCGATATTTATGGCGTCATTTAGGCAATCTGCACCGGCTCCGCCGCATACGGCAACCTTTTTTATATCGTTTTTGCCGCATACAAAACGGGGTGAAAACTTCAGCTTTTCCTTAAGAAATTCTGCAAATTCTTCGGGTGATAACGGTTTTTTCAGAATACCGAAACGGAATGAATAACCGTTTTCGCCGATAGCTTCCTTTACTTTTAGCAGCCCGAGTGTATCGCATAAGCAGTCATTTACACCGCCTGCGGCAATATCGAGGTTGGTGTGGGCGCTGATAACGCTTATTCCGCCCTTAATAAGGCCGGCGAGCAGACCGTCAGCCTCGATTTTTTTAATTCCCTCAAAAATTACGGGGTGGTGGGTGATTATAAGCTCTGCCTTTTCTTTTTCGGCAAGCCGCAGAGTGTCTGCTGTGCAGTCAAGGGTAACAATCGCCCTTGTTACATCTGAATTCATATCCCCGATTAAAAGTCCCGCATTGTCAAAATCAAGGGCGGTTTTAAAGGGGCATATTTCATCAAGATAGCAATAAATATCTTTAACCTTCATATTTTATGCCTTTTTCGCAAAGGAATCCTTAAGGGCAACCGTGCGGTTGAAAATAAGATTTCCGTTTGTCGAATCCTTATCTAAACAGAAATAACCCTGGCGCATAAACTGGAATGTATCTCCCGGCTTTGCATTTGCCAAATCGGCATCAACCTTGCAGTTTTCGAGAACTACCAATGAATCGGGATTAAGATTATCCGCAAAGGATTCCACGCCCTCCTCGTCCGAGGGATTTTCAACATTGAAAAGGCGGTCGTAAAGGCGAACTGTTGCAGTTGCGCAGTGGTCTGCGCTAACCCAGTGCAAAGTACCCTTAACCTTTCTGCCGTCAGGTGTTTCGCCTCCGAAAGATTCGGGGTCGTAGTTTACATGAACGGCGGTTATATTGCCGTTTTCATCGGTTTCGTGGGAGGCGTATTTAACATAGTAAGCCCCCTTAAGGCGTACCTCTTTTTCGGGGCAGAGACGGAAATATTTTCCGGGAGGATTGAGCATAAAATCGTCCTGCTCGATGAAAATTTTCTTCGAGAAGGTAACGGTTTTTTTGCCGAGCTCGGGCTTGTTGGGGTTAATGTCAACGCTGATTTCCTCGGTTTTTCCGTCAGGATAGTTGTCAACAATAACGGCAAGGGGGCGCAGTACCGCCATAGCACGCTCGGCGTTCAAATTCAGATTATCTCTCACGCAGGATTCGAGCAGGGCGTAATCAATAACGCTGTAGGCCTTTGAAACACCGATTTTGTTTACAAATTCACGGATTGCTTCGGCGGGATAACCGCGGCGGCGCATACCGCAAATGGTAGCCATTCTCGGGTCGTCCCAACCCGATACGAGACCGTCATTTACAAGCTTTAAGCACTTTCTTTTGCTGGTTAGGGTGTAGTTTACGTTCATACGCGCAAACTCGATTTGTCTGGGCGGAGTGGGTATTTCGAGAACCCTTAAAAACCAATCGTATAAGGGTCTGTGATTTTCAAATTCCAATGAGCAGAGAGAGTGTGTAACCCCCTCCTTTGCATCGGATAACGGGTGTGCAAAATCGTACATCGGATAAACACACCATTTATCGCCTGTTCTGTGGTGTGTTGCCTTCATAATTCGGTAAATTATGGGGTCTCTCATATTGATATTTGAGGACGTCATATCAATTTTTGCGCGCAAAACCATCGCACCGTTTTCGAATTCGCCCTCGGTCATACGCCTGAATAAATCCTTTGTTTCGGATATGGGTCTGTTACGGTACGGACTTTCCTTTCCGGGCTCGGTGAGGGTTCCCCTCATTTCGCGGATTGAATCGGCATCGGATTCGTCAATATAAGCAAGACCCTTGTCGATGAGCTTTAAAGCACATTCGTATATAAAATCGAAATAATCGGAGGCGAAATATACGTTATCCCACTTAAATCCGAGCCATTCAATATCTTCCTTTATGGCATCAACGTATTCAACGTCCTCTTTCGTGGGGTTGGTATCGTCAAGGCGCAAATTACACTTTCCGGCGTAACGCTCCGCGGTTCCGAAATCTATGCAGATTGCCTTGGCGTGACCTATATGGAGGTAGCCGTTGGGCTCGGGCGGAAAACGTGTTTGAACCTTTTCGTAAACGCCCTCCTTTAAATCTTCATCAATAAAGTCAAGTATGAAATTTGAGGAGCCTTCTTCTTTAATAATTTCTTCCATAATTACTCTCCTAAAAATTTAATAGCCGCATTTATGCGATTTTCACATTCGTTTTTGCCTAAAACCTTCATTATACTGCAAAGGTCGGGGGTGTTGCGGCGACCGGTAACGGCAATACGCAGTACCGTGCTCAAATCTCCCGCGTGACCCTTGAAAGCATCGGGGTTTGCCTTATATTCCTTGGTTTCGCTTGCAAAGGAAAGGACAGGGGCGATAGCCTTTATTTTTTCGAACCATGCTTGCTTGTCGTCATTTTCATCGTAAACCTTCAGATATTCCTTAAGGAATGCCGCGGCATCGGATTTTTGTATGTTTTCGGGCAATTCGTAGCAGGGAACGAAATATTTACCGAAGAAAAATGCAAAATATTCTTTTGCTTCATTCCATTTTGCCAAATCCTTGCGGGGCTTTTGAGCATCGTCACGGTCAATGGCGAGCATTGATTTTGTAAATTTTTCATCAGCCGTTAAGGTATCGAAAAATTCGGTATCGAATTCCTTTGCCCAATTAGTGAGCTTTTCGTAAACCTCGCCCGATTTTAAACGTGCAATACGGTTTTTGCTTACATCGAGAAGCTTGTTTTCATCGTAAAGAGCGCCCGAAACACTCATTTTTTTAAGATTAAACTTAAACTTTTTATAGCTTTCATCGGGGTTTGCTCTGCGCCAGTCCTCAAAATCGGAGGCGGCTATCGTCATCAAATATTCGATTACATTTTCGCTTTCGTAGCCCTGCTCTGCAAAGAAATGAACAGCGGCTTCGGGGTCTTTTCTCTTGGAAATTTTGCGTTTTGCGCCGCCGTCAAGCTTCATAATCGGGGAGATGTGGGCATATTTCGGAACCTTGAAGCCCAAAAGCTTGAAAAGCTCTATATGCTTGGGTGTTGAAGAAATCCATTCGTCACCGCGCATTACGTGGGTTGTGTGCATAAGATGGTCGTCTATCGCGTGGGCAAAATGGTAGGTGGGAATACCGTCCGATTTAAGCAGAACGAAATCCTCATCGTTTTCGGGCATTTCGATTTTACCCTTTATGCCGTCCTCAAATATTATACGGTGCTCCTCGTTTCCTTGTGAACGCAGTCTTATAACAAACGGCTTTCCCTCGTCAATAAGTGCTTTTGCCTGCTCGAAAGTAATGTTTCTGTGCTTGGCATATTCGCCGTGGTATCCCGTGCGGATTTTGTTTTTTTCCTGCTCGGCGCGAACAGCATCGAGCTCCTCGGCTGTGCAGAAGCAGGGATAAGCAAAACCTCTTTTAATTAAATCCTTTACGTATGTCTGGTAAATTTCGGCTCTGCGGCTTTGCTGATACGGGCCGTATTCGCCGCTTTCCTTTGCACCGCTTATAAAGCCTTCGTCAATATTTATTCCGAAACGGTTGAGACCGTCAATAATATCCTCGATGCCGCCCTCAATTTCACGTTTTTTATCGGTATCTTCGATTCTCGTGAAGAAAACACCGCCGGTAGAGGTTGCGGTAATGCGGTTTACAAGAGCCGCAAAAAGTGTACCGAGGTGAAGATAACCGGTAGGAGAGGGGGCTACCCTCGTAACCCTTGCGCCCTCGGGCAGATTTCTTGCGGGATAAAGATTTTCATAGTAATCGGGAGTTTTTGATATGTTCGGCAGTAAGAGCTCTGCCATTTTTTCGTTTTCTGTCAAAATACACACCTCTGTAGAGTAATTTACATAGTTGTAATTAGTATAACACTGTATTTATGTAATTACAAGAAAAAATTACCTCCCGAAATCACTTTCGGGAGGTAAGATGCAAATTTATTTGAAATTTATTTTTGAATAAGCTTGTTGAGCTCGTCCATAAAGGTTGTAATATCCTTGAACTGACGGTAAACCGAAGCAAATCTTACGTAAGCTACCTCGTCAATGTTTTTGAGCTTTTCCATTACGAGCTCTCCGATTCTGTCACTTGTAACCTCGCGGTCAAGCGAATTCTGCAGGGTAGCCTCAATTTCGTCAATCATAGCGTCAAGCGTGTTTATGGAAACCGGACGCTTTTCGCAGGCGCGCAGTATACCGTTTAAAAGCTTATCGCGGTCAAAGGTTTCGCGTGAGCGGTCCTTTTTGATAACGATTATCGGTAAGCTTTCGATTATTTCGTAGGTAGTAAAACGCTTGCCGCATTTAAGACATTCTCTGCGGCGTCTTATGCGCTCGCCCTCGTCTGTGGGACGTGAATCAATAACCTTGCTTTCTTCATCCGAGCAGAACGGACATTTCATTTTTTTCACCCTTTTTCACAAAATGTAGTTTATGTAAACCTTATTTTAGCATATATGGGCCAATAATGCAAGTGTAAATTTAATGTTGTAAAATATTCGCAAAACTGTTATTATAAAAATAACAAAATTTCAAGGAGAAAAAGATATGAGTATTCAAACCAGTCCGATTAAAGACGGCGATACCCTTGCCGTTATACACACAAACCGCGGAGACATTAAAGTAAAGCTCTTCCCCGAGTATGCACCCAAAACGGTTGCAAACTTTGTAGGGCTTGCCGATAAAGGCTACTACGAGGGCATAATTTTCCACAGAGTTATAAATGAGTTTATGATTCAGGGCGGCGACCCCACGGGTACGGGTTGCGGCGGCGAGTCGATATACGGCGGCGCATTTGAAGACGAATTTACACCCTATCTTCATAATATACGCGGTGCGCTTTGCATGGCAAATTCGGGACCGAATACAAACGGCAGTCAGTTCTTTATTGTTCAGGCAACATCATGCCCCGAAAATATGCTCGGTCAGATGGAGGAAATGGGAGAAGAAAGAGGCTTTCCGGCTGAAGCTGTTGAGGATTATAAAAACCTCGGCGGCACGCCCTGGCTCGATTTCCGTCATACCGTTTTCGGTCAGGTAACCGAGGGAATGGATACGGTGGATAATATAGCGGCAGTAAAGGTCGGCGCAAACGATAAACCGATAAATGATGTTGTAATTGAGAAAATCGAAATCATACGAAAATAAAGAAAAAACGAAAGGGAGGGTGTGAAGCCCTCCCATTTTTATACTGTAATAATATTGATACCGTAGGGTCGCACCTCAACATCCCGAATTTGTTTGCTGAAATTATAATATTCGCGTATTAAAACACCCATTCGTAAAGTATTCCGTAAAGCTCCCTTACATAGTATGTGGGGAAGAAAAATATAAGGGTGTCTGCCGGCACACTGCCGTTTTCAATGCCGAGCGAATCGGCAACACGGCTCGCTCTGTAGCAATGAAAATTATTGGTTACTATTGCTATGCTGTCATTCAGTCCGTTTTCCTTTATTACCTCGAGCGAAAATGCGAGATTTTCCCTTGTGGAGGTGGACTTGTCCTCTAAATAAAGCCGGCTTTTATCTATTCCCATGGCGGTAAGCTCGTTAAACATACATACGGCTTCCGATATGCCTTCGTCTTCGCCCTTTCCGCCCGAAAGCACGCATTTGGCATTCGGATTTTGCTCTAAATACTCCTTTGCCGCGGTAATTCTCGCGCGCAGCATAAGGCTCGGTTTTTCTCCCGTGACCTTGCAACCGAGCACCACGAGTGTTGCATTTTCGTCCGGCTTTTTGTTTTGGGCTTTTATCATAAACACCGTTTCAACCGCCGCAATAATCAGTATTGCCGCGAGTATCAGGCATACTGCGGATATTAAAAGCTTGCCGGCACCCTTTGCCCAAAGCTCTTTTATAAGTGCGAAAAACTTTTTTTGTGTGATACCGATGATAAAAAGTATAACGGATATGATTATACCCGTGGTATTACCTACATTTATTCTTCCGTATGAAAACACCGGAATCATAAACCATATAAAAAATACTATTCCGAATACAGTAAATAACATAATAAATTAAAAAACGGTTGCGAATATTTCCGCAACCGTTTCCTTTCTTAAAATTCAGCGTAACCCGTAGTTCTCGGGAAGGGCAGTACATCGCGGATATTCTGAATGCCCGTAATATACATTATAAGACGCTCAAAGCCGAGACCGAATCCGGCGTGCTTTGCTCCTCCGAAACGGCGAAGCTGAACATACCAGTCGTAGTCCTCCTCTTTAGCACCTATTTCCTTTATGCGCTCAATAAGGAGCTCTTCACGCTCTTCTCTTTGAGAACCGCCGATGATCTCTCCTATGCCGGGAACCAGACAGTCAACCGCCGCAACGGTTTTACCGTCATCATTAAGTCTCATATAAAAAGCCTTGATTTCCTTGGGATAATCGGTAACGAAAACCGGTTTTTTGAATATTTCTTCGGTGAGATAACGCTCGTGCTCGGTCTGTAAATCACAGCCCCAGCTTACCGGATACTGGAATTCGTGGCCGCTTTCCTCGAGCATTTTAATTGCATCGGTATAGGAAACGGTGGCAAATTCCGAATTTATTACATTATCGAGCTTCGCTTTAAGACCCGCTTCAAAATGCTGCTCGAAGAAATCAAGCTCATCGGGACATTTTTCGGTAACATATTTTAAAACGAACTTGAGCATATCGCGGGCAAGCTCCATATCGTCCTTTAAATCGGCAAATGCGATTTCGGGCTCAATCATCCAGAATTCCGCCGCATGGCGCGCGGTGTAGGATTTTTCGGCACGGAAGGTCGGTCCGAAGGTGTAAACCTTGCCGAAAGCGAGAGCCATACATTCAGCCTGCAGCTGACCCGAAACGGTAAGCGAGGTTGACTGACCGAAAAAGTCTTCGCTGTAATCAATCTTGCCGTCTTCGGTAAGCGGCGGATTTTCTGCGGGAAGTGTTGTAACCCTGAACATTTCACCTGCGCCCTCTGCATCGGAGGTGGTGATAAGGGGAGTGTGGGCGTAAATAAAGCCTCTCTCCTGGAAGAATTTATGAATTGCATAGGCCGCTACCGAGCGAACACGAAAAGCGGCTGAAAAGGTGTTGGTGCGAGGTCTTAAATGCTGAATTGTACGCAAAAATTCGAGGGAATGGCGCTTTTTCTGAAGGGGATAATCGGGGGTTGAGGTTCCCTCAATCTCAATCACCCGCGCCTGCATTTCACAGGGCTGTTTCATTTCGGGTGTGGCAACGAGAATACCGGTGGCAACTACCGCGGCGCCGACATTCTGTGAAATTATCTCCTCAAAATTTTCAACCTTGTCCTTATCAATAACTATCTGCAAGCCCTTAAGACAGCTTCCGTCATTAAGCTCCATAAAGGCGATATTTTTTGATTGTCTGATTGTTCGTACCCAACCGCCTACCGTAACGCTTGTATCTTTGAAAGCATCGGTTTTTGCGAAAAGGTCAACTATTTCGGTCCTTTTCAATGGTAACATCTCCTAAAAAAAGAATATAACAAACACATTATACACAAAACTTTCCAAAAGGTCAATCAATTCTCTTGATAAAAAAAGAAAAATATTGTAGAATGGATATGTTTATATG
>JAGHTJ010000165.1 GCA_018065375.1 Candidatus Equinaster intestinalis
ATATTGATTATTCATTTGAAACCGCTTCAAAGACGGAAAACGCAAATCGCAAAATCTTAATTGGACCAATTGATTGCGACATTACAAAACCTTTCTTGAACGTTTCCGAAAACGAATATATATTAAACTCAGATTTAAGCGGCAACATAATTATTTTCGGACAAAATTCGGAACAAACAACAAATGCATTCAATGAATTTATCAAAAGATATATCCCTTACTACTTGAATTCTGTTTGGAAATTAAATATTCCTGAATATATAGGCGGAAAACGAGCTTCAAACGTATACAATTGCGGCGGCGGACTTGATCTCGAAAACGATCCTTCAAGTTATATGCAAATAATTAACGATACTTCCCGTGAACAATTTGATAATTATATCACCACCCTATCCAAAAACGGATATAAAGAAATTTCCAATAACTGCTCAATAAACAATTTATATGTTCAGTACTATAACTCTCAAAACAATCGTTTAGTGTATGCATATTATATTGATAGTTTGAAACAAGCAAACATTATTGAAGATACAACCAGTATACCCAAAAATGAATTTGAATATTTTTCCTCAGATGACGAAGTTAATATCTATCAATACGCTATGATGTACAATAGAAACGGAAATGGTGATTTTGTCGGTGATTCTTATCCAAATTGCGGTATGTTTTACATTATTAAATCAGCCGATAATCGTTTGTTTTTAATAGATGGCGGAGATAAAAAACAGGCTACCGATAAAGCTACTAAAGAACTATATAAATTTTTGCATGAGATAACAGGAAAACAGGAAGATGAAAAAATAGATATCGCATGTTGGTTTTTAACTCATGCTCATCAAGATCATTATAGTTTTGTTGATAAACTAATAAATCTTTTTCCACCCGAAAAGCTCAATATCGAAAGAATAATGTGCAATATTCCAACCGATACAGATTTTGAATTGGGTGAAAAAATTAAAAAAAATTACACTAATGTAAAATTTATCAAATTACATACAGGTCAAAAACTTTCTCTTGGAAATATTAAAATTGAAGTGCTGTTTACTCACGAAGATTATGTTGACAACTTTTTCGGAACTTCAATAATAAACGATTTTAACAACACTTCGACCGTATTAAAACTTTTTATTAACGGTAAAACTATGATTATTTCAGGCGATTGGGGTGGATGTGATACCACAGAACCTGTCGAGTATTCTCGTGGACTAAACCGTATGATGGCAATGCATACAAACCACCTAATAAACAATTTAAAAAGCGATATTTTACAGGTATCTCATCATGCTTTAAATCCATATATGGATTCTTATAACAGCTCTGTATCAGCAAAATATGCTTTTGTTCCTGCGGCAGATGTCAAATTAGAGCAACAAGCACATCCTAATGTTGTAAATGTTAATATCAATCAAATTCAAAAATATGGCTGTAATCCTGAAAATATATATTTTGCAAGCCGTTATATTTACTGCCTAAATATATCAAAAAACGGTAAAATAAATATTGCGGTTGATAATATTCGCGGAGCAGATACAGGCGATAACGTTATAACCAAAAATATGATTGAGCAAGATTATATTAATGATACACTTAAAGCATATAACGCATATCGCGTTCCTTTAAAACAAGAGTTTTTAAATTGGAAAAAAATTCATTCAAAGTGATATATTAAAATTTTTTCTATACTAAAGGAGTTGGTCTTGAGTGGCTGACAACAGACCTATCGGTATTTTCGATTCGGGGCTCGGCGGTCTTACGGTTATGAAAGAAATCGTAAAACTGCTTCCAAACGAAAATATTATATATTTCGGCGATACCGGCAGAGTACCTTACGGCACGCGAAGCCGCAACACAATCAGAAAATATGCCGTTCAGGACGAAAACTTTTTACTGAAGCACTCGGTAAAAATCATCGTTGCCGCCTGCGGTACGGTAAGCGCAGTTGCCGCGGACACCGGAAAGGCTTTGCCCGTTCCGTTTTTTGAGGTTATTTCTACTGCGGCGCAGTCTGCCGTATCCGCTACAAAAAACGGTAAAATCGGAGTTATCGGAACCCCCGCAACCATTTCAAGCGGTGAACACGCCAAAAAGATTAAAGTTCTGCTACCCTCTGCCGAAATCTTTATGGAGAGCTGCCCCCTATTCGTTCCGCTTGTTGAGGAGGGACTTTTCAGCGAAAGTGACCCGGTAGTTTTAGAAACTGCAACAAGATATTTAGAGCCATTAAAGCAAAACGGCATTGATACTCTTGTTCTCGGTTGCACCCACTATCCCCTGCTTGCCCCGGTTATCAGCAAAGTAATGGGTGAAGAAGTAAAGCTTATAAACATGGGTGAAGCCGCCGCAATTTCAATTAAAGATTTTCTTACAGAAAACGGTATGTTATGCGATAATTTTGGAAATGCTACTCATAAGTTTTTCGTCAGCGATATGACAGAATCCTTCGGCGAGGTCGCAAATCTTTTACTCGGCGAAAAAATCAGCGAAAACAATGCAGAACAGGTGGACATTAACAGCTTATGAACGATGTAATAATTGATATAAAAAGCAGGCAGTTATCCGCCGATAATGATAACTCCATAGAGCTCACCACACATGGCAGACTGCTCGAAAAGGACGGCAAGCTTATGCTTTCCTATGACGACAGCCAAACCATCAAAAATTCAAAAATAAAAACCACAATACACGCCGACGGTGAAAAGCTTACCCTTATGCGAAGCGGAGCGATTGAGAGCCGTTTGGTGGTTGAGCAAGGCAAACGTCACCGTTGTTTTTACAATATACCGCAGGGCGAGTTGATGCTCGGCATATATGGCGAAGAGGTTAAAAACCGCCTCAAGGCTGACGGCGGCTATCTCAAAATGAAATACAACATTGATATAAACAATGATTTTTTAAGCGAAAATATAGTTGAAATTAAAGTAAGAAAGGTTGAAAACTAAATGCCAAAAGTAGTTGAAAACGGAAAGAAGCAAATTGAAAAGGTAATTCTTTCCGCCGCAGATAAAGCGATTAAAAACGGCTTATTGCCCGAAGCACAGCTCGGAAAGTTTACGGTAGAGGTTCCCGCCAACCGTGAGCACGGTGATTACGCGGTAAACGCGGCTCTCGTTTGGGCGAAGGCATTTCACAATGCTCCCCGCAAAATTGCCGAAATACTTACCGAAAATGCCGAGCTTGCAGATACTTATATTGATAAGTTTGAAATTGCGGGCCCCGGATTTATAAACTTTTACCTTTCGGATAAATATTATGCCGATATAATTACCGAAATTGATGATGAGGGCGAAAACTTCGGCAGAAGCGATTACGGTGAAGGCAAGCGTGTTTTGGTTGAGTTTGTTTCAGCCAATCCTACAGGTCCGATGCACATTGGTAACGCCCGCGGCGGTGCTTTAGGCGACTGCCTTGCAGCAACACTTGATGCGGCAGGATACAATGTAGAGCGTGAGTTTTACATAAACGATGCCGGAAATCAGATTAACAAATTCGGTTTATCTTTAGACCTGCGTTATCAGCAGATTTTTGACAGCTCTGTTGAAATGCCCGAGGATTCATACCATGGTGCAGACATTATCGCTCACGCTGAAAACTTTGCAAAAATTCACGGTAATTCTTATCTTGAAAAAAGCGAAGAAGAACGCAGAAAGGCTCTTGTAGAGTTTGCTCTGCCCAAAAACATTCAGGGTCTACACGATGATTTGCTTAAATACAGAATTGAATACAACACATGGTTTAAGGAAAGCTCGCTTCACGCTTCGGGTGAAACCAAGCGAATTATTGAGCTTTTAAAGCAAAGCGGCCACACCTACGAAAGCGAAGATGCGCTGTGGTTTAAGGGCAGTGATTTCGGCAGTGACGATTTCGTTTTAGTACGTTCAAACGGTGTTCCCACCTACGTTGTACCCGATATTGCCTACCACTACAACAAGCTTGTAACAAGAAATTTTGACAAGGCTATCGACATTTTAGGTGCCGACCATCACGGTTACGTTCCGCGTCTTAAGGGTGCGCTCACGGCGCTCGGAGTTGATGCTGACAGACTTGATGTTGTTTTAATGCAGATGGTAAGACTGGTACGTGACGGCGAAGTAATAAAGGCTTCAAAACGTTCCGGCAAGGCAATTACCCTTGTAACGCTCCTCGATGAGGTTCCGATAGATGCGGCAAGATTTTTCTTCAATCTGCGTGAAGCCAACAGCCATTTCGATTTTGATTTGGATTTGGCGGTTGAGCAGTCGAGCCAAAACCCGGTTTATTATGTTCAGTATGCTTATGCGAGAATTTGCAGTATTATGAGAAATCTCGAGGCGGACGGAATAAAGCTTCGCACCCCCACAGCCGATGAGCTTGCATTGCTCACAACCCCCGAAGAGCGCGAGCTTGTAATTAAGCTCTCTACCCTGCCCGGCGAAATCATTTCGGCGGCAAAAAGCTATGACCCTTCAAAGCTCACCCATTACGTTACCGAGCTTGCAACACTTTTCCACAAGTTCTATAACGCCTGCAGGGTCAGAGGCATTGAAGAACCGCTGATGTGCGCACGTGTAATGCTCTGTAAGGTTACCGGCATTGCGATTAAAAATGTGCTTACAATGATGAAAATTGATGCACCGGAAAGTATGTAAATAACCGTATAATAATTCCCTCCCGAGGTTTTCTTTCGGGAGGGATAATTTTATTTGTAGATATTACTTTTTACCCTTTAAGGCATTTATTTTATCACGCAGATATGCCGCGTGCTCAAATTCGAGCATTTTTGCCGCTTCTTTCATTTCTGCGGTAAGTTTTGCAATGATTTTTTCCTTTTCGGCTCTCGGCAGTTTGCTCAAGTTCTTATCCGTATCGGCAGGCTTGCTCATTTCAATAATTTCGCGAACATCTTTTACTATAGTTTTCGGCACTATTCCGTTTGCCTTATTATAAGAATCTTGAATACTGCGGCGGCGCTCGGTTTCACGAATGGCATTTTCCATTGAGCGCGTTACAGTATCGGCATACATAATAACCGCGCCCTCGGAGTTTCTCGCCGCTCTGCCTACCGTTTGAATAAGGGAGGTTTCACTGCGTAAAAAGCCCTCTTTATCGGCATCTAAAATCGCCACAAGGGAAACCTCGGGAATATCGAGTCCCTCACGAAGCAGATTTATTCCTACGAGCACATCGAATTCTCCAAGCCGCAAATCGCGGATAATCTGCATACGCTCAATCGTATCTATATCGTAATGCATATAGCGGACCTTTATATCCAGATTATCAAGATAATCGGTTAAATCCTCCGCCATTTTTTTGGTAAGCGTTGTAACAAGAACACGCTGTTTTTTGGCGACCCGAATATTTATTTCCGAAACCAAATCGTCTATCTGACCTTCGCTCGGTTTTACGGTGATTTTCGGGTCTAAAAGTCCGGTAGGCCGAATAACCTGCTCTACTATCTGCGCCGCCTTTTCTTTTTCAAAATCGGCAGGTGTTGCCGATACGAAAATCGCCTGATTTATATGGCGGTAAAATTCATCAAAATTAAGCGGACGGTTATCAAATGCTGACGGCAAACGAAATCCGTATTCAACAAGGTTTTCTTTTCTGCCTCTGTCACCTCCGAACATACCTCTTACCTGTGGTAGAGTTACGTGTGATTCATCAACAAAGAGCAGAAAATCATCGGGGAAATAATCAAGCAAGGTAAAAGGAATACTGCCTGCCGGTCTGCCCGATAGCACCCTCGAATAGTTTTCAACACCCTTGCAGGTACCGATTTCTCGCAGCATTTCTATATCGTATTCGGTGCGCTGACGTATGCGCTGTGCCTCAATCAGTTTACCGTTATCGGTAAAGAATTTTACGCGTTCCTCCATCTCGTTTTCGAGATTTTTGAGGGCGTCTTGCATTTTATCCGGCGGGGTTATATAGTGCGACGCGGGATAAATCGCAACATGGTTCATAGTTGCTTTCAACTCGCCGGTAAGAACGTTTATTTCGCAGATACGGTCAATTTCATCGCCGAAAAACTCAATGCGAATCGCCGTACCGTAAGAATACGCGGGATAAACCTCAACGGTATCTCCCCTTACCCTGAACTTATTACGCACAAAATTTATATCATTTCTTTCATACTGCAAATCCACAAGCTTACGTATAAGCTCATCACGGTTTTTCTCCATTCCCGTACGAAGCGAAATAACCATACTGCGGTAGTCAATCGGGTTGCCGAGCGAATAAATGCAGGAAACCGAAGCAACGATTATAACGTCCCGCCGCTCGGAAAGAGCGCAGGTTGCGCTATGGCGAAGCTTATCAATTTCATCATTTATCGCCGAATCTTTTTCTATATAAGTATCGCTCCCCGGTATATATGCCTCGGGCTGGTAATAATCGTAGTAGGAAACAAAATATTCAACCGCGTTTTCGGGGAAGAATTCTTTAAATTCCGAGCAAAGTTGTGCGGCGAGGGTTTTATTGTGTGCTAAAACGAGGGTGGGACGGTTTACTTTTTCAATAATATTCGCCATTGTAAAGGTCTTACCCGAGCCGGTGACACCGAGTAGTACTTGTTCCTTATCACCGCGCAAAACTCCCTGCGCCAGCTTTTCTATAGCCTGCGGTTGGTCGCCGGTAGGCTTAAATTTTGAAACAAGCTTAAATTTATCCACACACACTCCCCCTTTCACAATTTTACTGCGATAACCTATCAGCCTTTTAAAATATATTTAGGACCTTTTGTTCTTTAGAAGCCGCATATATTTATAAACGCTTTGTTTCAATCATATTTTTTAAATTCCCGGCATAAAAGACGGCATAAGTTTTAATTTGAAAAGGTTTTTCTTATGCTTATCGTCAATAAGTGCCTTTTTGTTTTTATCCTCAATTTTACCGGTACGGATATAGGTATCAAGCTCGGCATAGGTAAAACCGAGATTTTCCTCATCGGTTTTACCGCAAAGACCGTCAATCGGAACCTTATCGACCAAAACCTCGGGCAATCCCAATACTTTTCCGATTGCCTTAACCTCCTGCACCGTAAGATTTGAGCAAGGGCTGAAATCTCCTACGCTATCACCGTAGCGTGTAGAATATCCAACCCAATCCTCCGAAAGATTACAGGTATTTGCAACCCTGCCGTTAAAGCTTTGTGCAACGGCATAAAGGGTTGTCATTCTAACCCTCGGCGGTATATTCGTTACACTTTGGTAAGACATCTCAAAGGGCATATTTTTATGAATTGCCTCAACGGTATCCTTGATATTTATTATAAAATGACGAATTCCGAGGTGCTCAACCAAAAGCTTGGCCATATCAATATCCGCCTGCTCGCCACAGGGCATCAAAACTCCGATTACACGGTCTTTTCCGAGCGCCTCAACACAGAGTGCCGCCACAATCGAGCTATCCTTACCGCCCGAAATTCCGACAACTGCATTGCAGTCCTTACCGTTTTCCTCAAAAAAACGCCGAATCCATTTTACACAATCGTTTTTTATTCTTTCAGCATTAAATTCGTACATATTTTTACCTCCGTTAAAATATTAGTTTACCTATGTTGTAAGCTAATCCTTTATATGTAATTTTACTCCCGATTCTTTAAGCACTTTTTGAAGCTTTTCGATACTGATTTTTGTAACATCATCACTCAAAGCTGCGGCGGTACCTGCCGCCTGCCCCGAAACGGCGCAAACCGGAATTGCTCGGGTTACATCCCACATCTCTTCGCCGGAAGAAATACATCTGCCGGCAACCGTAAGGTTTTTGATTTTTTCGCCATGCAGACAACCAAACGGCAATTCATAAATTACGCCTTTATTGCGCCAGTCAACAAACATTCCCACGCTATCTTCATATTCGGTATTTATTTCGGTAGCCTGCTGTTCGTATTTTCCGTTTATACGGCGTGTCATACGCAGCTGCGGAATACTTGCAACCGCCGTTACGGCATGGTCTGCACTTACCTTTCCTTTTTTAAGAAAATCGTTTAAAATATTGCCGTGCGCTTCAATGCTGAATTCGGTTAATTCGTCACTTTCAAGCCCCACATACCGCTTTGAAATTTTTTCATTTGCTCTTGCGATAATATCCTCTTCGGAATCTGAATCGGAAACCACATCGCTAAATCCCAGCATATTAAGTTTAAGATTTTCTCCGCTTTGCTCATAATACCAGGATGCTATCTTATTTCCGTTTTTGGTAGTCTTTGTTTTTTCACCGGCCAAAAGAGAAACCGCCGCATCTCCCGAAGCATCAACAACACTTTTTACTTTAACTGCAAAGGTATCGCTTCTGCCCGAAAGTATCAAATGAGTAATTTTTCCGTTTTCTGTAATTACATCATTAATGGAGGTTCCGTAAAGGATTTTAACACCGTTTTCAAGTAAAAGCTTTTCGGTGTTGATTGCAAAAATATTGGGGTCGTATTGCACTTCGTAACGGCCGTTAAGATTATCGGGCAACTCGCGTTTTTCCCATTTGCCTTTAAAATCTTTAACCGCCACAGTTCCGTTTTTTACGGATAATTTCAGCAATTCTTCGGCAATACCGAAGCTTATTTGATGATTATTGCCATCGCTTATCGGAAGATAAATCGCAATAAGTCCGAGTGTTGCAAGACCGCCGAGTAAAAACTCTCGGTCGAAAAGCAGAACCTTGGCGCCGAGCCTTGCCGCGGCAAGAGCCGCAGAAATGCCCGCTACACCGCCTCCGCAGACGGCAACATCGTATTCATCTTTAATTTCTATGCTTTTTTGAATTTTAATTTCTTCCAAAACGCCACACCCTGCAATACTATTATTTAGATTATTTTACCACATATTCGGTTATATTGCAATTCAAAACCTATTATGTTATAATTTAGAAAAGGAGAATACTATGGATAGAAAAAATTTGCCAAACCCGAACAAAATATTCCCGATAGAAAATTTAAACACCTTGACATATATTAAACCCACTATTAAAAATCCGAATATAATTGTGGGTGACTTTTCGTATTTTTCAGATACCGATTTTGAAAGTCGCGTAACACATCATTACGATTTTTTGGGAGACCGCCTTATTATAGGAAAGTTCTGCCAAATCGGAGCGGGTGTTAATTTTGTTATGAACGGCGCAAACCACCAGATGAATGCCGTATCAACATATCCGTTCTATATTTTCGGCAGTTGGGAGCAGAATCCGCCTCAAAGCTGTGATTTACCGATTAAGGGCGATACCGTAATCGGTAACGATGTATGGATAGGTCAAAATGCAACAATTATGCCGGGAGTTAAAATCGGGAACGGTGCAATAATCGGCTTCGGCAGTATTGTAGCAAGCGATGTTCCCGCTTATACGGTAGTTGCCGGAAACCCTGCAAAGCCAATTAAAAAGCGTTTTGATGATAAACTAATTGAACTTTTGGAACGGCTTAAATGGTGGGATAAAGACCCGGAAGAAATAAATTTACTTATTCCAATACTCACCTGCGGTGATTTAACGGCAGTTAAAGAAAAAATCAAAAAATTGATATAAAAAAGGGCTCATACGAGCCCTTTAATTATTTTTTATCTTCTTTAATAAGGTTTCTTATTGCTTCTACCGCTGTTTTAATAGCTCTTTCGGTATCGTGGCATTCGGGATTTGAAAGCCCCGCGTTTGCGCGCTCCTGATTCCATACAACCGAGAAAACCGCACCGGCTCTTGCCCTCAAAACAGAGGATACGATAAAGAGCGCCGCCCCCTCCATTTCGGAAGCAATACAGCCCGCCTTTATCCATGCCTGCCACTTATTCTGAAGCTCATAGCTTACCGGCATACGTCCCGGGTTATGCTGACCGTAAAAGGAATCCTTACTCTGCACAACGCCGGCATGATAGGTATATTCCAAATCCTTTGCCGCCTTAACAAGTGCATTAGTAACATCGAGATTCGGCACCGCCGGAAACTCTATCGGAACATACTCACGGGTAGTTCCCTCCATACGGATTGAGCCGGTTGCAATAGCAACATCTCCGCCCATAACGTCCATTTGCATACCGCCGCAGGTTCCTACGCGGATAAAGGTATCAACGCCGGTTCTGAAAAGCTCTTCGACGGCAATGGCAGTTGAAGGTCCGCCCATACCGGTAGACATTACAAGAACCTTTTCACCGCAAAGCTCACCTATCCAGGTAGTATATTCGCGGTTTTGGCACAAAAATTTCGGATTATCAAGCTGATGTGCTATTTTTTCAACCCTGCCCGGGTCTCCCGGAAGAATGGCATATCTTGCACCGTGACCCGCATTAAAGCCGATATGATAAGATTGCTCTATTTCCATATTTCACCTATTCAATGGTAAGAATATCCGAAAATCCGGTGATTTCAAAAACCTCCATAATATCGGAGCTTACATTTTTAAGAGACATTTTACCCTGTGCGTTCATTTTCTTTTGAGCGCCGAGCAATACACGAAGACCTGCCGATGAAACATATTCAAGCTTGGCAAAATCCAAATTAAGCTCGGTTACGCCATCGAGAGACTCATTAAGTGCCGCTTCGAGCTCGGGAGCAGTAGTTGTATCAAGTCTGCCTACGAGTGAAATTAAGAGATTACCGTCATTTTTTTTTTTCAAAATTTCCATATTCTTATCTCCTTAAAACTCTAATGTATCAACCCTTGCGAGAAGCTCTGCAAGGTGCTGCTTGCAGGTTTCAATATCCTTTCTGCCAAGCTCGGTTTCAAAACCGTTACGGCGAATGGTACGGCGCATCATTCTTGTATAGCCTACTACCATTGCCTTATCCTCATACTCCTTAAGCTTTGCTTCATCATCGGTTTCAAAATAAAGGCGAAGTGTTTTCTTCCAGATTTCAACCGCAGTTTCGTGAGGAATTCCCATAAAGCTTTCGGAAATGCTATGGTCATTTTCACTGTAACCGCAATAAGCAAGATAAACAGATGCCATCTCAAATACCGGGTGACCCATACAAAGGGTATCCATATCAATAAGCAAAACTTCACCGTTTTGCATCATTACATTTTTGATATGGTAATCGCCGTGCATCATGTGGTTATCCTTCGGAACAGCCTCAACGAGTGAATAAAGCTTATTGAACTGGTCTTCGGGGAGATAATCCTTGAGGAATGATGCCCAGTTAAGCGCAACCGCTTTCATATCGGGCATTTCGCCGTCTTTAAGCTCGGTTGAATGAATTTTCTTGAGAAGGTCAACATAAAGCTCAACATATTTATCGAGATTTTCGGGTTCAGCCTTGATAAGCTTTGCAAATGATTTTGCATTGAGAAGCTCAAAAACCGAACCGTAGCTATTGCCAACCCTTACAACGTCATAAGGAATTGCCGTGGGAATTCCCAAAACAAATGCCTTGCGGGCAAGCTCGCGCTCGCGGTGAATATCCGGCAAGCTATCCGGGTTATAATAAACCTTGATGATGGTATCGGGGTCAAGACGGTAAACCTTTCCGTTTGCACCCTGACCGATAACCTCACAACCCTCAACCGAAAGCTTTCTGTAAGCCTTGCTTACGGGTATCATTTCGGTAAATCCGGTCATTTCGAAAATATCGTAAACCTCGGAAGAAGCATTTACGATTTTTAGTGTAGGCTCTGCCTTTCGTGTTTTAAGAATTACACGAAGACCTGCGCTCGAAATATATTCAAGACTATCCGCATCAAGTATTACGGATTCGTGGGGATTTTCGTTTAAAATCTTTTCGATTTCATCACCGTTTGCCTGCGCATTTGATGAATCAATCCTGCCTTCAAGGAATACTGTTAAAACATTGCTGTCAACCGAGAATTTCATAATCGCTACCTCCTAAATGTTCTTTAAATACAAATTTTACAAGTGAAACATATTCAAGATATGCATCGGTATCCTTCAAATCCTTTAAAGCTTTGGCTATTGTTACATAGTACCAAGCCTGCTTTTTGGGGTCTTTTTGGTTGAGTGCCTGCCATACGGCATCTCCCTTTTTACGGAACTCTCGGGAGAATGAGCGCATATTTGAGAGCTTATCGCCCAGCCACATCATTTTTACCTCAATATCCTTTGTACTTTCAAGTATCGCCAGAGTTTCTTCCTTACGAAGCTGCCAGGTTTCGGCGGGTGGACGGTTTTCTCTTTTTTCTTCGGTTTCGGTCATTACAAGCAAGGAAACACGTCTGCCGAAATGCTCCTCAATTTCCTCAAGTGTTGTATCGGTATCTTCTACCGTATCGTGAAGCACCGCCGCCGCAAGAAGCTCGCGGTCGTCCGTCATCGTGCCGACAATCGCCGCAACCTCTATGGGGTGCAATATGTATGGCGTTTTAGCCAGTTTTCTCAACTGCCCGCTATGCTTTTCGGTAGCAAAACAGAGAGCTTTTTCGAATACATCCATCAGTTTACTCCTTAAATTCCAATTATGCATACAATTATATCACAAGAAGCTGCGATTTACAACAAAAAAATAATTTTTTATGATATTGAATTTTTTAAAATTTTTATATATAATTATAGAATAAAAAGTATAAAAGGAGGCGTTTTTATGAAACGAACAAGCTTTAAGGACCGTATACTCCCCTATTACACAAGAAGTGAAGAAAAGTTCAATATGATTTCACATATTGTAGGCGGCGGATTTTCCATTGCCGCGCTGGTACTCTGCGTGGTATTCTCGGCGCTCCGCTCGGACGTATGGGCAGTTGTAAGCAGTGCCATTTACGGTGCTTCGCTCGTAATTCTTTATACCTCCTCGAGTATATATCACGGGCTTTATCTTTCAAACGGCAAAAAGGTAATGCAGGTTATCGACCATTGCACAATTTACTTTCTTATAGGCGGAACCTACACCCCTATTACCCTCTGCGCCATACGCCGTGTTTCACCCGGCTGGGGTTGGACGGTTTTCGGCATAGTTTGGGGCATCGCCGCAGTTGCAACCGTTTTTACCGCCATTGATTTAAAGCGGTTTTCAAAGCTTTCTATGATATGCTATATATGTATGGGCTGGTGCATAGTAATCGCCGCGAAAATCACCCTTAAGGCGATTGATTTAAAGGGTATTTTGTGGCTTTTGGCAGGCGGAGTTTTCTATACGATAGGCGCTGTTCTTTATGCCATCGGCAAGAAAAAACGCTATGTTCATTCGGTTTTCCATATATTCGTACTGATAGGAAGCATACTTCAGTTTATAAGCATTTTCTTCTATGTATTATGATTTTAAGATAAAAAAATATCCACCCGCGGGTGGATATTTTTTTTACTTATTTAATCTTTGCTACTGTGTAGAGATAATCGAAAACGGCATCTAAAACGAGGGTTGATTCGATATACGAAAGGTCGCCCTGCTTTTCGAATTCTTCTACCGTTACGCCCTGCGCTTGAGCTTGAGCTTCTAATTCCTTTTGATATGCTTCATCGGTATAGGAAAGCTTTTCGGCATCAAAAATGGCGTATGTTATAATTTCACGCTTAAGGGTGTTTTGATAAAACTCCTTAAGACCGTCCGCAGTTTTTCCGAGGGTTGTATAAAGAATGGTATCAACGTCCATTGTCTGACCCTGGTCGGTATAGGTTTTTACCTGCTCGTTTGCATAGTTTATATAGTAATCATAAAGGTCATCATATCTCTTCTTTTCGGTTTCGGGATATGATTTTATCGCGCATTTATCGCCGGTAAAGAGTTCAACCGCAACAAGCTCCTTTACAACCTGCTTTTCGAGCGCTTTATCATAAGCCTCAAGATTATCATAACCGAGCTTTTTGGCAAATTCATCGTTTTTCTCGGGTATATCGCTTACATAGTTTATTTTGATGGTGAAGGTTGCAAGCTGACCGTTAAGGTCGGGGTCGCCGTAATTTTCGGGGAATGTAATATCGAATTCGAACAAATCTCCGACATTTTTACCTATGAGGTTATCCTCGAAGCCGGGGATAAACTGACCGGAGCCTACTACAAGGTCGGTAGTATTAGAGTCGATAGCCGTACCGTCCGATTTCTTTTTGCCGTTATAATCGAAGTTAGTAAGGTCGCCCTTTTCTACCTTGCCGGTAGTACGTTTTATATAAAGGTTAGCGTTGCTTACATCGTTTTTGAAAAAGGACTCCTTATAATTCTGAAAGGTTTCCGAAGATGTATCAACCTCAATACCTTTATAATCGCCAAGTGTTACATACTGCGATAAATCATAATTATAAAGCTTTCTTTCTCCATCTTTTGTGCCACCGGTTTTCTCTTTTTTGCAGGACGCAAAAAGTGTGCAAACAGCAACAAGTGATAATGCCAATGCAATAATTCTTTTCATAATTTTTACTCCTAATCTTTTTTATTTACAGACGCTTTTAAATAAGCGTTAATAAATCCGTCAATATCACCATCCATAACCGCGCTGATGTTACCCGATTCAAAGCCGGTTCGGTGGTCTTTAGCCAATGTATAGGGCATAAATACATACGAGCGTATTTGCGAGCCCCATGTAATTTCCTTTTGAACACCCTTAATATCTTCGATTTTATCGAGGTGTTCTCTTTCCTTTATCTCAATCAGCTTGGATTTAAGCATTTTCATTGCAACATCTTTATTCTGGAACTGACTGCGCTCATTCTGGCAGGCAACCACAATACCCGTAGGCAAATGAGTTATACGGACGGCAGATGAAGTTTTATTAACCTTTTGACCGCCCGCACCGCTTGAACGGTAGGTATCAATCTTTAAATCCTCATCTCTGATTTCTATATCTATATCATCGCTGATTTCTGGCATTACTTCGAGAGAAGCAAACGAAGTGTGTCTTCTTCCCGAAGAATCAAAGGGTGAAACGCGTACAAGTCGGTGAACACCGTGTTCACTCTTCAAATAACCGTAAGCATTTGTGCCTTCAATAACCAAAACGGCGCTTTTTAGTCCAGCTTCTTCACCGTCAAGAAAGTCAACCATATTAACCTTAAAATTATGGTGCTCCGCCCAATGCATATACATACGTACAAGCATTTCGTTCCAATCCTGCGCCTCGGTTCCGCCCGCGCCGGCATGGAAGGTTAAAATAGCATTATTCGCATCGTATTCACCGCAAAGCAGGGTGAGCAGGCGTTGCTCGGAAAGCTGATTCATAAAGTCATCAACAAGACCCGCAACCTCTTCAAGCATCGAAATATCTTCCTCTTCGTCCGCCATTTCGATAAGTGTAATGGCGTCCTCATAAGCCGAGCAAAGCGAATCGTATTTTTCGATTTTACCCTTCGCCTGACTTACTGCCTGCAGAATTTTTTGAGAGTTTTCTATATCGCCCCAAAAACCGTCCTGCGCGGTTTGTTCTTCAAGCTCTTTTACCGTTGTTTTTAATTTTTCGTAGCCTATGGCTTCCTTTAAATCATCAAGCTCGGCTTTATTTCCTTGAAGCTTTAACTTTTGTTCTTCAAATTCAAGCACCGTTAAGCCTCCCTTTTAAGTGCAAATGCGTACCAGTTATCCTTTTTAAGTTCTTCGGTAATTATAAATCCGTTTTTAAGAAAATTCTGTTTTACCTCTTCGGCTCTTACATCAATTATTCCCGAAGTAATATACAGCGCATCTTCTTCCATAAAATCCGCAACGTTTTCATTGAGCCGCATAATTATATCGGCAACTATATTGGCGCATACAACCGAATATCTGCCGTTTACTTTTTCGGCAAGGTCGCCCACAAGATATTCTGTTTTATCCTCAACGCCGTTCATCACGGCATTTTCCTTTGCAACCTTTACTGCCAAAGCGTCAATATCAACGCCTACTGCTCTTTCTGCGCCTAAAAGCACACCTGCAACCGATAAAATACCGCTTCCGCAACCAATATCTAGAACCGTATCACCCGGTTTTACGTATTTTTGCAAAAGCTCAAGGCAAAGCGAGGTGGTAGCGTGAGTTCCGGTTCCGAATGCAGCGCCCGGGTCAATTTTTAAAACCGCTTTATTTTCGGTATTATCGTAGCTTTCCCAGCTCGGACAAATCACAAGCCTATCACCGATTTCGGTTACCCTAAAATATTTCTTCCAATTATCCGCCCAATCTGCATCATTTACGCCAACCATACAGCTCTCATATTTGATTTTGGCGGCAGTAAGACGTTCTTCAATATATTGCAGAGTTTCCTGCGCATTATATTCCTGCGAAATGTAAATATGAATAACAGACCTTGTTCTGTCCTTTTTAATCAGTTCTTCATCAATAAGGTCGATATGGGCAATTTCCCATGCACCCTGCTCTAAATCAGAATAATCTTCAACGTATATTCCGCCGTTTGTTGCCATATTGCATATATCCTCTGCGACAGCAGTATCGGCCAAGGCAACGGTAACGGAAATTTCAGTCCAATCCATACATAACTCTCCTTATTATAATGATTATACCATAATTTCAGAAAAAATAAAGGTTTTTTTATCTCTTAACCTTAAAATATTGA
>JAGHTJ010000116.1 GCA_018065375.1 Candidatus Equinaster intestinalis
ATTATTTCGGCGTAGATATTGATTTTTTATAAATAAAAAGTTATAATGTGAAAAAATAAGTGAAAGTGTAATAATATGGAAACAATCAATAATCAAAAAAGCAATACAACAATGCATTTTTCGGTAGACGATTTTATAGAGCCGTTTTGCGAGCTCTCAAAGAATAAATATAACTCGGTGTTCGAAGTGCCCGAATTTGCCTTTTTAAGGCAAATGCACGATACTTTCGGTGCGGTTTTTTCCTGCTACTGCTTTTATGAGGGTAAAAGCGGTACACTTTCCGATGTGCCCGATAGCTTTAGGGATGAGTTTCAAAATAACTCCGATTGGCTCCGCTTCGGCTTTCACGCCAAAAATTCTGCGAGCAATTACGGCTCTTCGCTTTTTAATACGGGCAGCATTACCACCGATGCCGCTGTTGCCCAAGCCCACTATTCTGCGGTAATAAACGAGCTTGTCCGCATTACGGGCGGCGGCAAATGTATCGACCGCTTTCCCCGTATACATTTTATTGCCGCAAGTAAAGAAATCTGCAAGGCCTGGCAGAATACCGAATACGGTATAAAGGGCTTAATCTCCGCTGAGGACGACCGCCTTTGCTATTATCACAACAAAGCTCAGTGGCAGGAATTAAATGACACGGGCTTTTGCCTCGATAAAGAGCTGAATATGCCCTTTTGGAAAACCTGCCTGCGCTTCGAAAGTATGAAAAACACCGAAAGCCTGATAGCGCAGCTTGAACAAAGAAAAAATTTCAAGGAGTGCCTTGTGTTCACCCACGCACCGTTTCTTACGGTGGGCGATATACAGAAATTTCATGTAATCTGCGCCGAATACGCCCAAAAAAACGGGTATAAAATGGGGTATTTTTATGAAAACACCTGATTTCGATTGGAGTAAAATGCTTTCCCTTGCAAAAGCATCATTCATTTCCGGTGATAAAATGAGTAAAAATACAGCCAGACAATAATTTTGCATACCGCCTCCGGCGAAGATATAAAGCTTTCGGCTGCCGCAGATTCCGCCGCCGAATAAGTAAAGACAGAGTGTGAGCAGATCGGAGTCTTATCGGATAACCCGGCGCCGACACCTTTTCGGTAAAAGCGGTAAAAGCTATTCTCGGCCGGCACACTAAAAGTTTTCAAAAGAAACGATAAAGCGGTGAATAATAATTGCGCCCAAGGAAAATCACCTTGCAAGACAGCGGTAAAAATGATATACTGATTATAAAATTAAAAGGGGGATTTATATGATAAGCAAAATAGTTGTAACCGGCGGACCCTGTGCCGGGAAATCCACCGCATTAAGCAAAATAACAGAGACTTTTACAAATTTGGGGTATGAGGTTTTATGTGTTCCCGAATCCGCAACCGAGCTGATTCTCGGCGGTGTGTCGGCAGAAAATTTGGGCACTGTATTATTTCAACAAAGTTTATTGAAATTGCAACTGGCGCAGGAAAAGATTTTTGAAGATTCGGCAAAACAACTTGAATTGCAGGGCAAAAAAGTGTTAATCGTATGCGACCGCGGTATAATGGACGGCAAAGCATATTTAAAAAGCGAAGAGTTTTACGGCATTCTCGGTTCACTCGGCTTAAAAGAAGTGCAGGCTCGTGACGGTTATGATGCGGTTTTTCATCTTGTTACGGCGGCAAACGGTGCAATGGAGTTTTATACCTTAAAAAACAATGCGGCAAGATCGGAAACGGCCGAGCGCGCTTGTGCTGTTGACAATGCTTTAATCTCCGCATGGACAGGTCATCCTCATTTGCGGATTATTAAAAACGGAAATGGCGGTTTTGATGAAAAAATGGCCGACCTGATTTCCGAGATTTCAACCTTTTTGGGTGAGCCTAAACCTGTTGAAACAGAGCGCAAATATTTAATCGAATATCCCGATATAAATTGGCTTGAAAACAATCCTAATTGCCAAAAAACCGAAATAATCCAAACCTACCTTAATTCTGCCGAAGGGGAAGAATTGCGAATACGCCAAAGAGGTATCGCAGGGGATTATGTATTCTTCAAAACAAGAAAGATTAAGATTTCGGAATTAAAGCGCATTGAAGAGGAAGAACGCATTTCCCAAAGCGAATATAACACCCTGCTTATGTGCGCAAATCCGAATATGCGCCCCATAAGGAAAACAAGATATTGCCTTACATATGAAGGCCAGTATTTTGAAATAGACCTGTATCCTTTTTGGAAAGATAAAGCAATTTTGGAAATTGAATTGCGGGATGAGGAAAAAGAAATTGTTTTCCCAAGTGAAATTATTATAAAAGAAGAGGTAACCGATAATCCGGCATATAAAAATTACGCACTTGCAAAAACATTGTAGTGGCGTGAAAAGCTTAATGTCCGCAAAACGATATCGTTTTGCGGACATTTTTATATGTAATCTGAATCAACAAACAAAAGGCAAACAATCTGCCATCTGCGGTTTACGGCATAAGTTCTGCGCAAATATCCGAAAAATCGTATGCCGCTTTGTGGAGCTTTTGAACAAGGATTAAATCGAGCCCCGATTCTTTTGCTATGTATGCTTCGCAATCATCGTCATCCATAATATAATAGCGTTGCGGCTCTGATTCTCCGCTTTCTGCTATCAAGCTGTTTTTATTGCAGTAATCATGTTCTTTTTCGGCAAACAGTTCCGCTTCTTCAAAAGAACATCCTGCTTCTTTTGCGATAAAGTCCACTCGTTCATCGTAATCGCATAAAACGGCATCTTTGTTTTTTACGCCATCATATTGTGCTTTAACTGCCGCTTTGCAGTAATTTATTATATCTTGTGCCTTGCCGTAAGATTTATCATACCACTCAATCTGCTTTGCAAGATTATAACTGTCGGCATAATACTCTTTTCTGAAACAAATAAGTGATTCTAACAGAATGTTTCTGTTCCCACGCAATTTGTTAAGTTTATTAAGCAGTTTTTGTGCCTTTTCAGTGTCACCTAATATAATTTTAAAACATATTTCATCGTAAATGTTTTCCTCTAAAACTTTATTATTTTCTGTATCGTTCATAAAAATCTCTCCTTTATGTTATTAATTTTCGCCGTGTGGCGTGTCTAAAATTTCGTTTGCCGTCATACCCCATTTTCGCTTTGAAATCCCCTCTTCGCTTAATAAAGCGTGAATGTTATCACTTTTGTATTTGGGCAAATTCAAATGTTCGCAATATTTTTGCTCTATATCCGGATTTTCGGTAACCAAATCGATATATTCTTCAACAAGTTCATAATAGTAACTTTCAAAATATCCGGGGCAACTTAATCCGGATATTTTGCTTTTAACCTTATGAATAGCGTGATAATACAGTCCGAACATAATCATATTTTGAATTTCACCCGTCGGATTCGAATAGTATTTGTCGAGCTCCTGCTCGCCCTCGGCAAGCATTTGCTTAATACATCCGAACATAAAATCTATTGATTTTTGTGTGACGCCGTTGCATTTTTCAAATGCCCTCATCACATCGCTTGGCAAAAGTTTTCGGCAGTTGTGTATGTTCCTGTCAAGTCGCTTCTGCAGTTTGTTTACTGATTCGCTCATTTTGGTTGCCTGCTCTGCAATTTTCTTATTTTGTTTGATTAAGCCGAAAAGATTATCGTAATCAGATGGCAATATCGCCGCATATCCGTTTTCAAGAATAAGCAATTCATTTCCCGACTTTGAAAAATATTCGCATACGGCGTCTTTCTCTTTTTCAAGATCGGAGAACAACACACCTACTTTGTCACCGCTGAAGGTTTGCAACTCGCAATGGTCGTTTTTAGGAATTAAAACCGCAAAATTTTCCGGAAACAAACAAAACGGTGAGTACCGCTCGTCCATTCTGTCACCGGTTAAATATTTTCTGCCGGAATCACCGCTATTGCTTATCAGATGAAACAGTGCGCTGTGGTTTCCGCTTTCATCTCCGCTTGCAAGCTGATATGCGTACTGTGCCGTAAAAACATTTATTTCATTTCCGTTAATATTCATTATATCAATCTCCTTTTTTATTAAATTTAATTACACTTTTTTATGCGCCTATTTCTAAATCGCCGTTTTGATGTGTCCAGTTTTGTATCTTAAAGGCTACATAGTTTTCGTAGTGGGAAATCGTACCGAAAGAGTTCGTCTTTTTTACGGTTTGCACATTCCCGTTAATCATAACCTTATCACCTATGTTAATATCGCCTGCGGCAGCCGAATAAAAATCAACAGGGAAAATACTTGTGCGACCGTCAACATGGGTCTTAACGGTAAACTCTGTAAGATTTGGCGTGATTTGTTTTATGTTTACGACATCGCCGAATATATTCATTCTGTTCAAATAAATTATTTCTCCGAACATTTTCTTGTTTTCGGGTTTATGATAAATTTCATTACATATAACCGATGTTCTTGCGGTGCCGTCTTTTAAGATACTGCTTTGAACATTTCCTCTTATACTCACATAATCACCTACTGATATTTTATCCGCAGTCGCCTTGTTTTTCTGATAACATACAATATGCGGGAAATTGGCTTTTTCGCCGTCAAAACTCTTGATTGTCAAAATCGTACACTTACCGTTTGGTGGGGCATATTTATACACAACCGTTCCCGCCAAAAAAACCTGATTAACATCGCTTTCGGGCATGATGGCATTCCCCTTATCGGTTTTAAAAAATATTGATTTTAATGTGTTTTTAATTGACATATACATCTTCCTTTCAAAACTGTTATTTTTAAACGTTTGGTTTTTATTTGTCTTTTTCATATATTCAGTTCTCCTTTCAAATTTTATAATTCCATTTCCGTACCGTAATCTGCGATATGCCGATCACTCTCAAAGTTGTAGCGATTGCAAAGTTTAGGTGACGTGCCCTGCTCAAACACATAAACGGAATCGGTGCTTTTGTACAGCACTTCCGAAAGCGGCAGATTCAATCTTTCCGAAAACTCTTTTGCGGTTTCAAGGTCATTAGACGAGAAGTATGCGATGTTTGCGCATCCCGAAAGTATCGAGGTGTAATCTTTAGGAAAGATTTCTTTTATCTGCCCCAAACTTTGAAGAATAAGAACAAAAGATATGTTTCGCCCTCTGCTTGTGGAAATAAGGCAATTGAGATTCTTTATTGTCGGCAATATCGGACCCACATCGTCAAGCATCAGTACACAAGGTGTTTTAAGACAGTGTTTCGGCGATGAATCGGCGCGGCGGTATAATCCGTCAATAAATTGCTGAATAAACAGCAAGGTCAATTTATCCACATTTGTGCGGTTTATATCCGAAATTCTTACAAATACGGCCTGATGGTCTTTGCTTGCAAAACCGTCAATTACAGCGTCTATATCGTCGTAACTTGTCAAATCCTTAATACCGTCTGTTAAGAACCCCGTAAAAGAGGCGACGCTTGATATAACAATGCTTTTGAAGGTTTTATCGGCAGAGCATCTTACGGCGTTATACTGCTCCAATGCAAAACTGTTGGGATTTATTCCTTTTGCTTCTTCAAATATTTTGTCTAATTTCGTTTTCCCCGTGCTTTCTTCCAAAATGTTTGATGCGTTCAGCAGTTTCAAGACCGAATGAAGTGTTTGCTGATATGCGGGGCGGTATTTCACCAAATATGAAACGACAGCATTAAGCAGCATACTGCCGGTAATACCCCAAAAGATATCAACGCACCTGTTCTTTTGGTCTTCCATCAAAATGGAGGAAAGCTTCATAATGTCCTGCTCGGTTTGGCACCGTGTAAGCGGATTAAAATGCAGATCGGAATCATACGGATTCTGAAAATCAATTCGTTTCACACTGTATCCGTTAGCAATCATTGTTTCTTTGCAGCAGTCTTCCAATTCGCCTTTCGGGTCAAGAATCAAATAGTTTTCACCGCTTGCCGAAAGCAATGTGGGCATAACGCATGACCTTGTTTTTCCGCTGCCCGGTCCTCCTAACAAAACGGTATTGTTGTTTATATGCTTTAGGATGGGCTTTTTGATTTCGTTTGATAAAGTTAACATACACATCTCTCCTTTTAATCAAGTATTTCTTTTAATGTTGTTTCGGATATTATCTCATCTGCGAATCCTGTTTTTATACATTCGTCGCTCGAAAGATATGTATCCTTTGATGTCAGTTTGGATATGGCTTTATAAGGTTTGCCCGAAAACTCACAAAGCAGGTTGTTCAGTTCTTTGCGGAGTTTAAGTAAATCGTTTGTAATGCTTTGGAAATGCGATGTGCTCCCCGCAACGCCGCTTCCGCCGATTAAGGGCTCATGTACCATCATTTGGCTTGATTTGCTGATGTAACGGCGCTTGCCCGCGGATGCAATAATTGCCGCCATGCTTGCGGCGCAGCCGTAAATCACGGTATTTATATCGCATACCGATGCGCGCATCACATCAAGCATCGCAAGCCCTGCCCGAACACTGCCGCCCGGTGAATTGATAAACAGATATATGGGTTTATCCGATGCGGCCTGTAAGAGCATTATTTGCTGCGCAAACTCGTTTGCCGATTCATTGGTGATTTCGCAATCAATAAAAATAATCCGTTTTTCAAATAACTTTGTTTTAAATGTAAGCTGCTGCGTTCCCGCTGATGTTTTTTCAAGATAAAATGTATTCATTGTATCCTCTCCTTTGTTTGATTATTTGTATAAAAAATGTCAGGCAACGATATAATCGTCGTCTGACAGCATACGGTCGATTCCGTATTTGTTTATTTGCTTTTGCTGCTCGGTGTATCCAAACTTGCAGGATTTCTTTTTGTTCGGAATTATCTCAAAGTCTTTGATGCGCTCATTC
>JAGHTJ010000146.1 GCA_018065375.1 Candidatus Equinaster intestinalis
TGATTTGGATGGAAATGGCAAGGCAAATAAAAGTGATATGGCATTCCTAATAAGTTATTTGAGCAAGACCTATACATTTACCGATTATGAAATTTTGATAATGGATTTAACCGGTGATAATAGGGTAAAGAAAAGTGACTTGGAATTACTTAAAGATCATATAAAAAAGATTGAGCCATTATGGTAAAAAAAGCATCGGGCGGTAACGCCCGATGTTTTTTTAAAGTGAAACAGAATTATTTTGTTACGGGATTTCTTATCTCGGCATCGTAAATCTGCGGATTTGCTATTTAATAAGCGTTCTCAACGAATTGAAAACTGCGAGTATCAACACACCAACATCGGCGAAAACCGCCATATAGATATTTGAAATTCCGAAAACCGATAGGAGCAATACGGCGAATTTTATCAGCAGGGAAGCGGCAATGTTTTCTTTTGCTATTCGCATGGCCTTTCTGCTTAATTTTATCGCTTTTTCTATAAGCGCCAAATTATCGCTCATAAGCACTACCGAGGAGGCTTCTATAGCTGCATCGCTTCCGAGCTTTCCCATTGAAAAGCCGATGTCCGAAGCTATAAGCACAGGGGCATCGTTGATGCCGTCTCCTATATAGGCGGTAATACCGGCCTTTTTAATTTCATTCATCTTTTGAACCTTATCCTGCGGTAAAAGCTCGGCGTAAACATTTTCAATGCCTGCTTGTTTTGCGATTTGCTCGGCAGTTTCGGCGTTGTCTCCGGTGAGTATTGCGGTTTTAATACCGAGCTTTTGAATAGCCTCAATACTTTCTCTGCAATTATCTTTAATGGTATCGTTTATAACCAGAGCACCGTAATAGTTACCGTCAAATGCGATGTAAACCTGCGTTCCGATTTTATTTATCGGAGTATAAGAAATGCCGTACTCCTCCATAAGTTTTGCGCTTCCCGCGAGAAGTGTTTTGCCTGAAAAACTGCAAACTGCACCCTTTCCGGGGATTGCCGCGAAATCGTTTATCCGATCAGCAAAGGCTTCGGCATTAAACTCTTTTTTTATCGAAAGCGCGATAGGGTGGGTTGAACGGTATTCGCATATCGCCGCCATTTTTATAAGGGTTTGCTTATCACAGTTTTCGGGTATTATTTCGGTGACCTCAAAGCTTCCCTTGGTAAGGGTTCCGGTTTTATCAAAAACCGCTGTGTCGGTTTTTGAAAGCAATTCGAGATATTTACTGCCCTTAATGAGTATTCCTTTTTTTGAAGCGCCGCCTATCGCCCCGAAAAAGGCGAGCGGCACCGATACAACGAGAGCGCATGGGCAAGATACTACTAAAAACGAAATCGCTCTGTAGCCCCATTTTGCGAATTCTCCGCTTATCAAAGAGGGAATAACGAAAATAAGCAATGCGAGTGATACAACAATAGGTGTGTAATACTTTGCAAAGTGTGTAACGAAGCTTTCGGTCTGCGATTTTTTGTTCTGCTCGTTTTGAACTAAATTCAGTATGTTGGCAACGGCGGAATTTTCACAGCTTTTTACCGTTTTGCATATTAAATCTCCGCCGATATTTATAAAACCGGCGAGCAGTGTGTCTCCGGTCTCAACGTATTTCGGCATACTTTCTCCCGTGAGAGCGGCGGTGGAAACCTCGGAGGCTCCGCTTAAAACTATACAGTCTATCGGTACCTTGTCTCCCGCCGATATACATATTTCGCTGCCTACCTGAACGGTATTCGGGTCGGCTTTTGTTATTATGCCGTTATCGTATAAATTAACGTATTCCGCCTTTAAGCCTACAAGCTCGGAAATGGCGTCCTTCGATTTATCGGTGGCAAGGTCTTCTGCAAGCTCGCCTATGCCGAACAAAATCAGAATTACCGTACCCTCGCTGTAGCTTCCGAGTATAAACGCGCCGATTGCGCCTACGCACATAAGAAAGTTTTCATCGAGAATATGACCGTGTATAACACCCTCCGCCGCTTCAATCAGCACCTCATATCCTGCGATTATTGCGGCAATAATGAAAAGCGGTAAATAAAGGAAAAAGTTGCCGCCGTTTGCTTTTAATATATAGCCTGCGGCGGTTAAGCCCAAGCTTGCAATTATTTTTATTACGGATAGTTTTTGTTCCTTGTCCATAAGCACCTCGAATAGAATTTTAAAATTTGAAAATGCGTTTTCAAATTCAATTATATTATAACCGATTTATGCCGAATGTCAATGCTGTTGACAATTATTTTCACCCGTTATATAATTTTTCGGGGTGAATGAAATGCTTACCGTAAACGAATACTGTAAAAATCGGTTCGGCTCAAAGGTTTATAAGATTTCGCTTTCTGCCGGTTGCAGTTGTCCGAACCGGGACGGCAAAATAGGTCACGGCGGCTGTATTTTTTGCAGTGCGGCAGGCTCGGGAGATTTTGCGCAAAGCGGGGAACTGCCGATTGCAGAGCAGATAGTCGCCGCCAAAAAGCAGGTCTCGAAAAAGTATAAGGGGAATAAATATATCGCCTATTTCGGGAATTTCACAAACACCTACGGTGATACCGAAAGGCTTGAAAAAATATTCACCCAAGCCATTTCGGATAGCGAGATTGTCGCCCTTTCGATTGCCACAAGACCGGATTGTCTTGAATCGGATAAGCTTGAAATGATAGCAAGACTAAACAAAATAAAACCCGTTTGGGTGGAGCTCGGATTGCAGAGTTCTAATATTAAAACGGCGGAATACATAAGGCGCGGATACCCAAACGAGGTTTACGAAAAGGCGGTAAACGATTTAAGAAAAATCGGAGTTCATATAATTACACATATTATTATCGGTTTGCCGTATGAAACCGAAGAGGATATGGTGGCTTCGGTAAAATACGCCTGCCGCTTTACTGACGGCATAAAGCTTCAATTACTTCATATTTTGAAAAATACCGATTTATGCGCCGAATATGAAAAGGGAAAATTTGAGGTTTTGTCGCTGGAAGAATATATCGGAATTTTGAAGGAATGTATTGCGGTTATACCCGAAAGGGTAGTAGTTCACCGCCTTACGGGAGACGGTCCCAAAAAACTCCTTGTAGCGCCCCTTTGGAGCGCCGATAAAAAGAATGTATTAAATGAAATCAATAAAGTTATAAATATATCATAATTTATTCATAATTTTGTGTTATAGTATTATCGGAGTTGATAAGATGAATTTCAGAAACAAACTATTTAATCTGCTCTGCGGCAGAAACGGTATGGATAGCCTCGGTAAGGCAATGATAGTTTTAATGATTGTTGTTGCCATAGTGAGAATGTTTATCCGTAACCTTTTGGCATATAGAATCATAAGCATTTTGTGGGTGCTCATTTTTGCGGTAATAATTTTTCGCTGTTTTTCGAAGAACATTTACGCCCGCCAAAAAGAAAATGCGGTTTACGAAAAGCTTGCCGCACCTGTAAGGCCCAAAATAGGTATGCTCAAAAACAGGATACGCGATATAAAGTATAAAAGGTACAGAACCTGCCCGAACTGTAAAGCGGTATCAAGGCTTCCGATAAAGAGGGGAAGGCATAATGTAAGATGTCCTAAATGCCGTATGGAATTCAAGGTTTTTATACTCTTTTAACGTAATTTAATGCAAAAATAACGGTTTTCCGCCGAGGAATCAGTCCTCGGCGGAATTTTTTTGCGTTTTTTATAAAAAAGTATTGATTTTTCACAAAAAGTGTTATATAATAGCTACAAAAGTGGTGAAAAGTGTAGCTTTACATCAGTCGAATGGTTAAAAGTGGAGAAAACGAGGTGAAAATTCGATGCTTTACGGAGGATATGAACATACAATCGACAAAAAGGGTCGAGTTTTCATTCCTGCGAAGTTCAGAGACGATTTAGGCGAAAGCTTTATTATCTGTCGCAGTATATCGGGCAAGCAGTGCCTTTGCATATATCCCTTTTCGCAGTGGGAGAAGCTCGTTGCAAAGCTTTCTGCGCTTCCCATGTCGCAGAGCAGCGGAATTAAAAGATTTATCTTCGATGGCTCTTTCAATGTTGAATTCGATTCGCAGGGCAGAATAGTTATACCGCCCTCACTCCGCGATTTTGCTTCCCTTGAGGGAAACGCTCATTTGATAGGTATGGTTGAATATATCGAGCTTTGGAGCAGTCAGCGCTGGCAGGAAGAAAATAATTACAATGAAATTCAAGCCGCCGAGGATGCCGAAAAGTTCGCCCTTTAAAAACTATGGAATTTATACACAAACCCGTTTTATTCGAGGAAACAATAGCCTCGCTTAATATTAAACCCGATGGTATATATCTTGACGGTACCGTAGGCGGTGCGGGACACTCCCGCGCGATAGCCGAAAAATTGCAGGGCGGTCAGCTTGTTTGCCTTGACCGCGACCCCGATGCCGTTAAGGTGGCAACCGAAAGACTTGCAGGCTTTAATGCCAGGGTTATCCGGTCTAATTTTAAGGATATGAATAAGGTACTCGAAAGCCTCGGAATCGAGAAGGTTGACGGTATTTTGCTTGACCTCGGAGTTTCCTCCTTTCAACTTGATAATGCCGAGCGCGGATTTTCCTATCATAAGGAAGCCCCCCTTGATATGCGAATGAGCAAAAGCGGACTTTCCGCCGAAGATATAGTGAATGGCTTTTCAGCAGACGAAATTGCCGATATACTTTTTCGTTTCGGCGAAGAAAAATTCGCTTACAGAATAGCCCGAAAAATCATAAGCGAGAGGGAAAAGGCACCTATTAAAACAACAACACAGTTGGCGGATATAATTTCCGGTGCGGTTCCCGCCGCGGCAAGAAGAGACGGACACCCCGCCCGAAAAACCTTTCAGGCATTGCGCATTGCCGTAAACGGTGAGCTTGATAGCCTGGCAACAGCGCTTGATACCGCTTTTGAGCTTTTAAAGCCGGGAGGCGTTTTATCAATAATAACCTTCCATTCTCTTGAGGACAGAATGGTTAAGCAGAAATTCAAAGAGTTTTGTACCGGCTGTACCTGCCCGCCCGATATACCGGTTTGCGTGTGCGGTAAGAAGCCGAGAGGAAGGCTCTACAATAAAAAGCCGATACAGGCGAGTGAAAACGAATTAAAGGATAATGCAAGAAGCCGAAGTGCTAATTTGCGTGCAATAATCAAGATTTGAAAAAGGTGAGATTATGGTAGACAATTTTAAATATTATGATGACAGCCTGGCGCACGATTTTGATATGTTTATGCCCAAAAAGAAGGAGGAGCCGGCGCAGGTTATAAAGATGCCGGAAACTGCGGCTGCCAAAAAGCGGAGAAAGTCTGCGGCAGAGCATACCGTTTCGGTAAGCGTTATAAGGGTGCTTGCAGCGATGTTTTTTGTCGGTGCATTAGTTGCCGAAATATTTTTGAATTTGCAAATCCATCAGGTAAATTCCAAAATTGTTGAAATTAACAAGGAAATAAATCAGTTGGATGCGGAGTATACAAAGCTTTATGTTGATATGGAAAAGATTGTGTCATACAACAATCTCGAAAGTGCGGCGGCGGCTTTGGGTATGAAGAAGCTCGATAAAAACCAGGTCGTTTATATTAACGTAAACGATAAAAATGCGGCTATTACATCTTCCGGTGAAAAGGTAGTTTCAGATGAATAAAGCAGTAATAAGGAAAGAAGAAAAGTAATATATTTTGTTAGATACGAGAGTTAAAAAATTTAACTCTCGTTTTCGAGCATTTAAGGAGGCGGAAAAGGTTGTCGAATAAACAGAGCAAAACCATGCTTGTAAGAACATTTATTATTATGATTATCGTAGTGGCATTTACGATTGTTTCAACAACCTATGCCCTCGTTAAAATTGCGATAATAAGGGGCGAAAAGTACCAGAATGCCGCCTTGGAGCAACAGCTTTACGATACACAGCTTTCGGCTCCGAGAGGGGATATTTACGATAAGAATATGAACGTTCTTGCAACCAGCGCGCCCGCATGGAACGTCTATGTAAACCCCAACGGCATTGCAACCATAAAAGAGAATAAGGAAGAGGTTGAAAAGGCTATTATTGACGGACTTTCCGAAATACTTTCGGTTGACCGTCAAGTCATCATAAATGCATTAGGGCAGAATTATTACTATGTTATCGTAAAGCGTCAGGTAGATAAAGAAATCTTCGATAAGGTGCATAAGTTCCTTGATGATAATAAAAAGCTGGGGCTTACAAATTATGTGGGTCTTGAAGAAACAACCAAAAGATATTATCCAAACGATAATCTTGCATCGGTTGTTTTGGGCTTTGTAGGGAACGATAATACCGGACTTTCGGGAATAGAAAGCTATTACGATTCGGTTTTATTGGGCACACCCGGAAGAACGGTTGCAGCCAAGAGCGCCAAGGGAGTAAATATGCCGCAGACCTACGAAAGAATAGAAGAAGCGGTTAAGGGCAATTCCCTCGTTTTAACCATTGATAACTACATACAGTATATTGCCGAAAAATACCTTGAAGAAGGTGTTGAAGCAAATGCCGCGCAGAATAAAGGCGCATGTATAGTTATGGATGTAAATACCGGAGGAATACTTGCCATGGCGATTAAGGGGGATTTTGACCCCAATGAGCCTTTCGAAATCAGCGCGGCGGATAAAGCCAAGGCGGACGAAATCGAAAATGAAGACGAAAGAAGCAAAATGATAGTTGAGTTCAGAAACCGCCAATGGCGAAATAAGGCGGTTTCCGATACATACGAGCCGGGCTCCGTTTTCAAGGTAATAACCGGTTCGATGGCTCTCGAAGAAAACCTTGTAAACTTAAATTCAACCTTTACCTGCGCCGGACATATCACGGTTGCCGGTC
>JAGHTJ010000039.1 GCA_018065375.1 Candidatus Equinaster intestinalis
CAATTATATTTAATTATTAGTGTTATAAAAAATCTCAAAGCAAACCCGAAGGCTTGCTTTGAGATTTTGGTGCGGGTGACGGGACTTGCTACGACACCTACCGGGGTCTACACGCCCACGGGCTTGCCGAACATCCACCGGAGGTTCGGCATTTTGCAGAGCAAAACCGCCCTTTTCAAGTCCCGCGTCCTTAAAACAAAAAAATTCTCAAACCAAACCTAAAGGCTTGCTTTGAGAATTTTGGTGCGGGTGACGGGACTTGAACCCACATGAAATTGCTTTCACTAGAACCTGAATCTAGCGCGTCTGCCAATTCCGCCACACCCGCATATTTAACTGTAAAAAACGGCATCCGCGCCCGCGTGACACCTTGCGCAAAAACTCGCATATTGCGCTGTCGCTTATCCGCTCGTGCGCTGCGTTTTTCGTGCTCTCGCTTAATCATCCACCGGATGCGCTCGGCACGAAACTGCCAATTCCGCCACACCCGCATATTTAACTTAAAGAACGGTAGTTATTATATCATAGCAAATTTTGATTGTCAAGATTTTATTAGCGTAAAGTAAAATACCTAAATCCTTGATTTTAATGGAAATATATGTTAGTATAACTATGTATAATTATTTATACGGGAGATGGGGTTGGATGAAAAATACTTTCTCGGTTAAAGAGAAAAAGTCGGCAGTATCGGTTTTTGAATATGCGGTTCTCGGAATATTTATTGCTCTGCTTGCGGCGAAAGTAAATATATATCAGCCATAACGGCAGGGTTTTCCCTGCCGTATTGGCATAATCGGAGGAAGTTATGCAAAATATGATTTTTGCGCTTGCATCGTTTCTGATAGCGGCTTTTGCTTTCGGTTTCGGTGCGGCAAAGCTATTCAAAAGAAAAAAACCGCTGTATCTGCAAATACTCGTCTGCGCGGCAGGCTGCTTTGCAATAGAGCAGTTATCAAGCGCGGTAAACCTATGGTGCAATGTAAATGAAGCGGTAAGCATAGGTATGTTCGGTATTTTCGGATGCAATTTTTTCCTGCTTTCCGCCAATTTCGGTACGCTGGACAGAATAGTGGATGACAGCCGCAGTTCCAAAAAAGCGCGCACGCTCTCAGTTATCGCTCCGATAATCATTGCGGCGCTGGCAGTGCTGGCATTTATTGCATGGAAAGACAAGGATATGTTCTGTGCAGTTATGTGGCTGATAATGATGTTCCCTGCCCTGCCTGCATCGTACTTTAATCTGAAGCATATTTTATTGCCGCTCGACCCATTCGAGTTCTTAAAGCTCACAAAGCCCTGCAACATTGCTTCCCTCGTTTTTTATGTTCTCACAGCCGCTTATGCAATCTGCTCGGCTATGACAGGAGCGATTTTAACGGGCGTATTCTCCATACTGATGTCGCTATCGGTATTGGCTCTTTCATTCTTTGCGGTAAGGGGGGCTGAAAGATGGGGAATCTGAATTTAATTCTCTTTATCAGCTTTGCGGCGCCTTTGCTGATGACATTATTTGTGTGCAAAGGTAAAGCGAGAACGCTCCTCACATTTTTGTTTTTAGGTACGGTGGTTTGCCTTTTCTGCGGAGAGTTCAGTGCAATTGTTATGAAGATGCTGCCCTTTGGCAGGCAGTATTATACCTCTAACTTTACCCCTCTGTTTGAAGAAGTTTTCAAAGCATTGCCGATACTTGTTTATGCATTCTTGTTCAAGCCGAAAAAGCGCACCTTACTTGAATGCTCAATACTTGTAGGTGTTGGCTTTGCGGTATTGGAAAACGCATTCATATTGGGCAGTGCCGCAAGCAGTGTGTCGGTTACAAGCGCTGTTATCCGCGGCTTCGGCGCAGGTATGATGCACGGCATTGCAACCCTCGCGGTTGGCTACGGTATGACATTTGTTCACACCAGGCGCAAGCTTTTTTATACCGGAACTGTAGCGCTATTATCCGTTGCAATGATTTACCACTCGGTGTATAACACTTTGATTCAGTCCGAACACCAGCTGATAGGTTTTTTACTCCCGGTAATAACATTTATTCCGGTACTGATAATACTCAGTAAAACTGAAGAAAAGTAACAAAATAATCATCACCCGATTTGAGAAATCAAATCGGGTGATTTTTTTGCACTGTTTCAAATTTTAGGTTGACAATATCCTAAAATTTGTGTATAATAAACACGAAGGAGGGCTTATTATGGATATAAACACAAATCAGATTGTTTCCATTTCCGAAGCTAATCAAAACTTTTCAAAGGTTGCGCGGCAGGTTGATAAGATCGGCAGTGTAATTATTTTTAAGAATAACAAGCCGAAATACAAGCTCATTGACATTGAGAAATCGGCTGAAATCGAAATGACTGATGATGAAAAAATAGATTTTGTTGCCGCGCGCATTTTGAAAAAATACAAAAAAGCATTTGAGGAGCTTGCAAAATGATTAAATTCAGCCGTGAAAAAGTAT
>JAGHTJ010000073.1 GCA_018065375.1 Candidatus Equinaster intestinalis
ACTATAACAAATTCCCGCAAAAAATGCAACTTATATTGACTTTTATTCCCACAAATGTATAATGATTATAGAACTTAAAAAGGAGTGTTTTTTATGGCAGATAAAATGGTTTTCGGCGTTGCTACCGCCTCTTATCAGATTGAAGGCGCGTATAATGAAGACGGCAAAGGTATGTCGATTTGGGACGATTATACCCATTCGGGCTACTGTGACGGTGGATTTACCGGTGATGTTGCCTGCGACCATTATCACCGCTTTAAGGAAGATGTTAAGCTTATGGCGGAGCTCGGCATTGATGCTTACCGTTTTTCGATTTCCTGGTCGAGAATTTTACCCGAGGGCATCGGAAAAGTTAATCAAAAAGGCATTGATTTTTACAATAATCTTATTGATTGCCTGCTTGAGCACAACATTGCACCGTATATTACCCTGTTCCATTGGGATTATCCGAGTGCGCTCGAAAGACGCGGAGGTTGGAGAAGCCCCGAAAGCTCCGATTGGTTCGAATACTATGCCGAAGTGGTTTTCAAAAACTTTTCGAACCGCGTAAAGCATTTTATCACCTTTAACGAGCCGCAGTGCTTTATATCAAGCGCATATATAGGCGGCGGTCTTGCACCCGGTCTTAATATGTCGGAACACGATGTTTTGCCGATGGCTCACAATGTTCTTTTAGCACACGGCAAAGCTGTTAGAAAACTGCGCGAAACAGCGCCCGACTGTAAAATCGGCTACGCTCCCACAAGCAGCCCGTTTATTCCCTACTCTGACAGCAAAGAGCATATTGAAGCCGCAAGAACCGAATATTTTGCCATAAGAAATATGAATTGGAGCTGGAGCGTTACCTGGTGGAGCGACCCGATTTTCTTCGGCCACTATCCTTCCGATTTTGCGGAATTTGAAGAGCTTGAAAAATATCTGCCCGCAAATTACAAAGAAGATATGAAAATAATCTCCGAACCTATCGACTTCTACTGCCAGAATATATATTTCGGACAATTTATGAAGCCCGACGGAAAAGGCGGATACAAGGTTGTTCACGAGCCCGTAAATACCTCCCACACCGGAGTAAATTGGCCTGTTACCCCCGAGGCGCTTTATTGGGGACCGAAATTCTTATACGAGAGATACAAGGTTCCGTTTATTATTTCCGAAAACGGAATGTCTTGCCACGATACAGTGTCGCTTGACGGCAAGGTGCACGACCCCAACCGCATAGATTACCTTGCGCGCTACTTAATAGAGCTTAACAAAGCAAAGGATGAGGGCGCAGATATCAGAGGATATTTCTGTTGGTCTATGATGGATAACTTTGAATGGAAGCTCGGCTACACTCCGCGTTTCGGTTTGGTTTACACCAATTATGATACACTTGAGAGAATACCCAAAGATTCATATTATTGGTACAGAGATTACATTAAAAACTATAATAAATAAATTAAAAGGCAGTCGAAAGACTGCCTTTATTTTTTGTAATTTATAATACAGCATTTATGGCTTCGGCAAGAGTTTTAACTCCGATAATTTCGATAGCCGTATTTTTGGGTATGTTTTTAAGATTGGCTTTCGGTATAACACAGCGCTTAAAGCCAAGCCGCTCGGCTTCTTTAATGCGGGATTCTGTTCGGGCAACAGCCCTGATTTCACCCGAAAGACCGATTTCGCCGAAGCAAACCGTTTCGTCATCAATAGGTGCATCTCTTAGCGACGACACAAGCGAGAGCGCCACTGCCAAATCAGCCGCCGGCTCCTCAAGATGCAGACCGCCAACGATATTTACATAGGCATCAAGATTTGAAAAATAGAGCCCCTGGCGTTTTTCGAGCACGGCGAGAATAAGATTAAGTCTGTTATAATCAAAGCCGGCAGAGGTTCTGCGGGGATTCCCGAAGCCGGTTGAGCTCACAAGCCCCTGAACCTCGGCAAGAATAGGTCTTGTTCCCTCGATAACGCTTGTTACGCAATCGCCCGAAACATTTTTAATTCTGCCCGAGAGAAGCATTGCAGAGGGGTTTTCAACCTCCGAAAGTCCTGCATCGTTCATCTCGAAAACACCGATTTCGTTGGTGGAGCCAAAGCGGTTTTTAACGGCGCGCAAAAGCCTGTAAGCATGGTCGCTCTCACCCTCGAAATAAAGAACGGTATCAACAATATGCTCGAGAATTTTCGGTCCTGCAATATCGCCGCCCTTATTAACATGGCCGACAATAAATACGGGGATATCGAGACTTTTGCCTGTGGCAAGCAGCATTTTAGTGCACTCGCGCACCTGAACGATACTGCCCGAGGACGCCGACAGCTCGGAAAGATTCATAGTTTGAATTGAATCTATCATAACGAGATCCGGCTTATCGGATTTTATGTATTCGCAGATAACCTCAACATCGGTGTTTGTCATAACATATAAATTCGGGTTTTCCACACCCAAACGCTGAGCGCGAAGTTTTATCTGCACTGCCGATTCTTCGCCCGATACATACAAAATTCTGAGCTTTTTAAGGGCATTGCACATCTGGAGCAATATTGTTGACTTACCGATACCGGGGTCACCGCTCAAAAGCACAACCGAGCCCTTTACTATACCGCCGCCGAGCACCCTGTCGAGCTCGCCCATACCGGTAACGAAGCGGTGCTCACTTGTAAGCGGAATATTATCTATTGTATTAACTGCAAAATCGTAGCTGACAGTGCGCTTTGCGGCAGATTTGGTATCAACCGCTATCACCTGCTCTTCAAATGTATTCCACTCGTTACACTGCGGGCATTTGCCTGCCCATTTAATGCTTTCGTAACCGCAGGAATTACATACAAAAACCGTTTTTGCTTTGTTTGGCATAATTACACTTCCCGTATTAAAAAAGCTTCAGCGAAATGTATAAACAGTTTGCTGAAGCTTAAAATCAAAGATGCTTTTTAATTTTTAATATATTCTGACCGTCCTTATATTCATAAGTAACATCGTCCATTGTCTTTTTTACCATATAAATACCGAGACCGCCTATGCCGCGTTCTTCAGCCGAAAGGGTTATATCGGGGTCTGCCTTAGCGAGCGGGTCATAAGGCACGCCGTTATCAATAAACGAAATGTTTACGGCGAGCGGGTCCTCAATCACCTCAACCCGCACGGTTGCCCTGCCTATCTCAGGATTATATGCATAGTAAGCAATGTTGCTGAAAAGCTCATCTATTGCCACATCTATCTGCATTTGAGCCTTCATAGGGCAATCGAGCTCTTCAAGCTGCTGATTTACAAACTCGGTAACAGTATCGATATTTTCAATAGTAGCTTCAACGTTTAATTCTTTCATAATTAACCGCCTTTATTGTATTGTTAAAATATCCGAAAATCCTGTTATTTCAAAAACCTCGTTAATATCATCGTTAACATTGGTGATAACCATGCTGCCCTGCTTGTTCATAATTTTCTGAGCCATAAGCAATACACGAAGGCCTGCAGACGAAACATACTCAAGCTTTGCAAAATCTAAGGTAAGGTCTGTAATACCTTCGATAGAATCTTTAATTTCATCTTCAAGCTGGGGTGCAGTTGTGGTATCCAATCTGCCTATAACCGAAATTACAAGAGCATTACCGTTGTTTTCTTTTAAGATTTCCATAATAGTCTTCCCTTCAAAAACTTAATTATTTATTATATTCTAACATACTGTATATAATATTACAAGAGAAAAATGCAAAAAACTGTACCGAAGTACAGTTTTTTTACTTTTATGATAAAGATTTCAGATAATTTGCCTTTGCTTCATCCCGGGATGAACACAGGAGAAATAATAACCCTGAATATATAAGAGTTTTATTTTATATATTTACTGTATTTTCCAAAATCGAAGCAGAGCTGATTTGCCTTATGGCTATCACCCGAAAGTATGAACCTACCGCCCCGATTTTTAATATACTCGTATATTTCGCGAGATGGATACGGTGTAGTTTTATGACCTCGGGAAACAGCACCCGTATTTATTTCGAAAACCCTGTTCGTTTTAAGCAGCTTATCTGCCGACTTTTGCCAAGCGGCTCGATAGCGCTCGCAAGACTCATCGAAAAAGTGATACTTCTCGTTATACTTTGTAATCAAATCAAAATGACCGATAATATCGGGGTTGAATTTTTTTGCCAAATCGCCTACGAGCTCAAAATAGCTCTCGGCAAGTGTATAAAAATCTCCGCCGAAGTGAATACCGACATCCCTTTTAAGTCTATCGGCACCGGCATCAACGGGAATATACAAGCCGTCTTTGAATACATAGTGCACCGAGCCGATAATATAATCGAGTCTGCTATCGGGCGCAGGAGAAAAATAATCCTGCTCCAAGCCGCAAAGCACCTTGATTTTGCCTGCGTATTCCTTTTCAAGTGCCGAAATTTCGGCATAGTAGCCCTCAAAATCTTTAATGCAGGGCTCAGTGTCAAAAAAGGTATAAGAATGCTCCGAAAATCCGATTTCGGTAAGCCCCAGAGATATCGCCGTTTCAATTATCTCGCGCGGAGAAGCATCCCCGTCGCTGAAAACAGAGTGAACATGATAATCAAATTTCTGCATATTTTCCTCTTAATAAAACAAAACCGATTGCATTAACAATCAGTTTTGCTTAAAAATTATAATATTTCGCCGAAAAGCTCGCCTAAGCGGCGGATGCCCTCGGTAATCTTTTCATCACTCATTGTAGAGTAATTAAGGCGGAGTGTACTGCAGGGCTTATCCATATCGGTCATAAATGTGTTGCCCGGAACATAAGCAACTTTTTTCTCAATCGCTTTTTTTGAAAGCGCAAAGGTATCTATGCCGTGGCCTAAATCACACCAGATAAAAAGTCCGCCCTCGGGTCTTGTAAAATAGGTATCCTTTGGGAAATACTGTTCCATAGCGGAAAGCATGGTTGAGCATTTATGCTTATAATTTGCGCGCATTTTTACTATTGCCGCATCAATATCGTATTTTTCAAGATACTCATTTGCAAGCAGTTGAGTAAGCATAGGTGTATGAACATCGGAAACCTGCTTGGCAATAACAATCTTTTGAATAACCTCTTTATTGGCGCACAGGAAACCAAGGCGAAGACCCGGAGATAAAATCTTTGAAAAAGAGCCGCTGTAAATTACAATACCGTCGGTATCCATAGATTTTATTGTGGGGGTTTTAACGCCGTTAAAGGTTAACTCGCCATAGGGGTTATCCTCAAGAATAAGCACACCGTATTTTTTGGCGAGGTCATATACCTGCTTACGCTTTTGGACGCTCATTGTAACGCCCATCGGGTTTTGGAAGGTGGGTATTGTATAAATAAAGCGAACATTTTTGGATGTCTTAAGCTTTTCCTCAAGAATATCGATATCCATACCGTCTTCTTTAAGCGGAACGCCGACAAGATTTGCGCCGTAAGAACGGAAAGCATTTGTAGCGCCGATAAAGCTCGGCTCCTCAACTATAATGGTATCGCCCTCATTTAACAGCACCTTTACAGTGAGCTCTATTCCCTGCTGACCGCCCGAAACAACAATAAGGTCATCATCTTCGGTTCCGATATTTTCACCTTTTTTAAGGCGCTCTTTTATCTTTTCGCGCAGCGGCATATAGCCCTCGGTTATACCGTACTGCAAAGCAAGAACGGGCTGCTCCCTTAAAATTCTTTCGGCAATTTCAGACAGCTCTTTACCGGGGAAAAGCTCAGGTGCGGGGTTGCCGCCCGCAAGAGAAATAACCTCGGGGTCAGATGTGTATTTGAAGATTTCTCTTATGGCGGAGCCGCGCATTTTGCTCATTCTGTTTGATATTGTATATTCCATACTATCGCCTCAAATTCTGTAAACATCTGCGGGATTTATCTCCGCATAACCGTTTTCTTTCAATACTTCTTCTGCCTTCTCGTGATTATCTGTGCGGACAATCATAAGCGCCTTGCCGCTCACCTTACCCACAAAGGCATAAAGATATTCAACATTTAACTGTTTTTCCGCCAAAACCTTGAGTATACCTACCGAGCCGCCCGGAACATCATTGAGCGCAACGGCGTTTACATGGTTTCTTTTAACGATAACGCCCGATTCCATTAATACATCTCTCGCCTTATCGGGGCTATCAACAATTAATCTTAAAATGCCGTATTCTTCGGCATCCGCCAAGGAAAGTGCGCTGATGTCAATACCGTTATTTGCAAGAATCTCTGTTATAGCACAAAGTCTGCCGGGTTTGTTTTCTACGAAAACCGATAACTGTGTAATAATCATACGAAACCTCCTTAAATTTTACCTGCGCGATTATCAATAACACGCTTTGCCTTACCCTCACTGCGAATGATTGATTTCGGGTTAACAAGGTGAACATTTGCACCAATGCCGAGAGTGGAGCGAAGCTGCTCAACGATTGATTTTTCGAGCCTTGAAATAGATTTTACATCGTCGGTAAAGAAATCTTCGCTCATTTCAACATTAATATCGAATGTATCGGTATTATTTACGCGGTCAACGATAATCTGATAGTTAGGTGTAATATTGCCGCTGACTTTAAGCAGAACTTCCTCAATTTGCGAGGGGAATACATTTACGCCGCGAATGATAAGCATATCGTCGGTTCTGCCGCTTGGCTTATGCATACGCAAATGTGTTCTGCCGCATTTGCACTTTTCGGGTATAAGCGAGCAAATATCACGCGTTCTGTAACGGATAACCGGAAAAGCCTCTTTATTAAGAGAGGTGAACACAAGCTCGCCGACCGAGCCTGCAGGCAAAGGCTGCTCTGTTTCGGGGTCGATAATTTCGGCAATAAAATTATCCTCCCAGATATGCATACCCGATTGATATCGGCACTCACAGGCAACGCCCGGGCCCATAACCTCGGAAAGGCCGTAAATATCATATGCCTTTATACCGAGCTTGGCTTCGAGCTGAGTTCTCATAACCTCCGACCAAGGCTCAGCGCCGAAAATACCTATGCGCAGTTTAATCTGGTCCTTAACCCCCATCTTTTCGATTTCCTCAGCCAAATACATAGCATAAGAGGGGGTGCAGAAAAGAACGGTAACGCCGAAATCTATCATTGTTTGAATCTGCAAAGCGGTGTTGCCCGAGGACATCGGAACAACCGTTGCCCCAACCTTTTCGGCTCCCGCATGTGAGCCGAAGCCGCCGGTAAAGAGGCCGTAACCAAACGAAATCTGAATAATATCTTTATTGGTAACTCCGATTTCGGTGAGCATTCTCGCAATGCATTCCGCCCACATATCAAGGTCATTTTCGGTATAACCCACAACTATTCTTTTGCCGGTAGTGCCGCTTGAAGCGTGCAGGCGCACTATGTTTTCCATAGGCTCGGCAAAAAGTCCGTAAGGATAATAGTCCCGCAAGTCTTTTTTATAGGAAAACGGGAGATTATTAAGGTCCTCGATGCCTTTTATATCTTCGGGTTTTAAGCCTATTTCGTCCATACGGTTACGGAAGCACTCTACCCTTTCGTAGCACCGCTTAACCTGATTTATGAGTTTTTCGCTCTGGAGCTTTTGTAGCTCATCGCGGGGTATATTTTCAATCCCGGGATTTCTGACTGCCATATTTTTTATCCTCGTTTATTAAAAATTTTATTCAGGAATTTAACTATCTGACCAACGCAGACTGCCGCAAGCACTGTTCCCTCGCGAACTACCGCTTTGCCTGCCGCAAAAGAGCCGAAGCCACCGAGCAAGCCTAACTGCAAAATAAGAGCAATGGTTATCATGGAAACATCAACTATGGTTTTGCAGTTGCCGAATTTTTTGCCCGAAACCTGCGAAATTGCAGCCGCAAGACCTTCTGCAGGCATAGGCACCAGCTTCGGTTTAAGGTAAATAAACACGCCTATACCGATAACCACAATGCTTACAAGCAGATATACAAGCTGCATTATGTATCCGCTCGGTGCGGGAACGCCCATCATAAGCCCGTCAAACTCCGCTTTAATACCGATATTGATACCCGCAAGTGTGGGTGTAAAATGAGCGATACCTACAAAGTCCACCATAAGGCCGAAAATGATTGCAACGGGAACACCGAGAATATTTACGGGTTTGAACTTTTTGCGGAGCACTATAAACTGCGCCAGAACAAGAACGCAGTAAACTACAATTACCATACTGCCGAGCGATACATTAACGGCTTTTGAAAGCACACCCGGAATAGAGCTTACAGGAGAAATACCGAGCCCCGAAAGCTTTGAAATATTTATGCCTATCGCAATAATCAAAAGCCCGATAAGGTATACTATAACATTAAAAATTTTTTTAAGAGCTTTCATGAAACTCCCTCCTTAATAATTATAACCGAGCTCAAAGGCTTTAAGATTTACATCAAGGAATTTTTGCGGAACGGTATCTTTAATTACTTTAAGCCAATTTTCATAAGGAATATCGGTGTTTTTAGCCATAACGCCTATAAGCACGACATTAACGGCTTTGATACTGCCGGCTTTTGTTGCGAGAGAAAGAGCATCAAGCTCGGTAAGGTCTACCATTTTGCTTAATTTTTCGGCAATATTTTCGGGATACTTTGCCGCGCCCGTTATAACGGGCATCGGGTTTATCGACTGCGAATTTACGATAATTTTACCGCCTTTTTTAAGCCACGGCAAAGCCCTATAAGCCTCGAGCAGCTCGAAAGCCAGAATAATATCTGCTTCGCCCTTATCGATAATAGGCGACCAAACCTTTTCGCCATACTTAACATAGGTTACAACACTTCCGCCGCGTTGGCTCATACCGTGTACCTCGGAAACCTTAACATCATAGCCCTCGTTTATAACGGTATTGCCGAGAATACGGCTTGCAAGAAGTGTTCCCTGACCGCCAACACCGACAATCATAATATTTGTTGTATTTTTCATAAAGAACACCCCTTAATCTTTCTTTTCGATTGCGCCGAAGGGACAAAC
>JAGHTJ010000158.1 GCA_018065375.1 Candidatus Equinaster intestinalis
ACGATGTTCCGGTTATTGATATGTACGATAAGATTTATAAGGGTACATATCTCGGCGGAAACCTTACAACCGCTCTTAAAAACAAAACCAAAAACGAAAACGGCGGTGCCGTAATCTGGGGCGGTATCAGAGATACCGAGCAGATGAAAAAGGTTGAGAACACTCAGGTTTACTACCGCGGTATAGACCCCACACCGATTCGTGAATTTATTATCACCGAATATAACACACCCACCCGTATCGGCAAAGCAATTTGTTTGCCGGGCGATGTTGTTTTCGGCGCAGGCGGCGGCGTGCTCTTTATTCCGTCTCACCTTGTTGAAGAGGTTGTAGGCGGAGCCGCGAAAACCCAGGTTAAAGATTTGTTCGGCTTTGAAATGATTACTCTCAATAAGTTCACAACCGCGCAGATTGACAGAAATACCTGGACCAAAGAAATGCTCGATTTACTTATGGAGTTTATTGAAACTGACGACAGAGCGGCTGAGTATCGCGGTCTCGATTGGTCGCAGGAATACGACCTTGCAATAAACGGTGACCCGAACGATACACAGTCGGCACTTTAACGGGGGATTAAAATGATTAAATCAAACGGAAAAAGAGCTCTTGTTACGGGCTCTTCTCGCGGTATAGGCAGAGCAATAGCGATTTCGCTTGCGCGTGACGGCTATGAGGTAATCGTTCACTGTGCAGGTAATATTGCAAAGGCTGAAGAGGTTAAAGAGATTATCGAAAAAGAGGGCGGTAAGGCAAGCGTTATTAAGGCCGACCTTATCAATCTTGATGAAACAAAGACACTTTTTGAGAAAATCGGCGGCGTTGATGCACTTGTACTCAACGCATCGGTTCAGTATAAGAAAAAGTGGTATGATATCACAACCGAAGATGCCGCAGACCAGCTTAACTGCAACTTTGTTTCTTCGCTTTTGCTCATTCAGCAGGCAGTTCCCTATATGAAAGAAAAAGGCTGGGGCAGGGTAGTTACCATTGGCTCCGTTCAGGAAGCAAAGCCGCATCCCGATATGCTTGTTTATTCTGCAAGCAAAGCGGCTCAGACCAATATGGTGCAGTCGCTTGCGCTTCAGCTTGCGGGTGACGGTATAACCGTTAACAATGTTGCTCCAGGTGTAATCTATACCGACCGAAATGTTGAGGCACTTTCCGACCCCGAATATGCGGCAAAGGTTACATCCCTTATTCCTGCCGGATTTTACGGCGAGCCGGAGGACTGCGCAGGTATGGTAAGCCTGCTTTGCTCCGATGCCGCCCGTTATGTTACGGGTCAAAGCATTTATATTGACGGCGGTAAGAGTCTTTAATTATTTGATACTGGGGGTATAACTGTGTTATCCATTCAGGAAAAAAGAAATATTTGGATGAGCTTTTTTGAAAAGCATCGTGATATTCTCGAAAATCAGGTTCCGAATAATATTGAAAAATACAGAAAAGGCACCTGTAAAATTCGCTTAACCGATAAAAGCGGCAGACCGATTAAAAATCAAAAAATCAGCCTTCACCAGAAATCACACGATTTCAATTACGGTGCAAATATTTTTATGCTGGATGAATTCAAGAACGAAGAAGATAACCAAAAATATCGCAAGTTCTTCAAAGAGTATTTCAATACAGCTACCGTTCCATTTTATTGGGACGGATTAGAGCCGGAACAGGGCAAACCGAGATTTGATAAAAACAGTCCTAAGATCTATCGGCGCCCTGCACCCGATCTTTGTTTGGAATATTGCGAAGAAAACGGTATTCGCCCCAAATTACACTGCCTTGTTTATGACAAAATGACACCTGATTGGCTGCCGAAAAGTGACGAAAAAGCAATGGAAAAATGCTACGAAGAGCGTTTTCGCCAAATAGCAGAGCGTTATGCCGGCAAAATGTTTGAATATGAGGTTATAAACGAGACACTTTACGAGCCCGGTTGGCATACACAAACGGCTGTAAGCAAAAAGAAGGATGTCATTGATTGGGCTTTTGGCCTTGCAAAGAAATATTTTCCAAACGAAACTCTGGTTATAAATGAGGGTATGGGATTTTTTGAAATCGCCAACGGTTTCAGGCACCCGTATTTTATGCAGGTGGAAAATGCTCTGCTAAAGGGCGTTCCGATAGATAAAATCGGATTTCAGTACCATATTTTCACCGGTGCATATTCGCCGACCGAGGAAGATTACGAAAATATAATCAAGCGCGATGCTTGGAGAACAGACCCTACTCTTACTACCAGAAGCATTGATGTTTTCAAAGAATTGGGATTGCCGATGGAAATTACAGAGGTAACGATTCCCACATTCGGTGAAACCGAGCAGGATGAAGAACTGCAGGCTGAAATACTTAAAAATCTTTACTCACTTTGGTTCAGCTTTCCGCAGATTGATACTGTGGTTTATTGGAACACTGTGGATGGATATGCCTATGCCAAGAAACAAAATGATCCGAATAACAGCGATTATTGGGATGAAAATAAGTGCCGCGGCGGGCTGTTTCGCCATGATTTAACCCCGAAAAAATCGGCGCTTATGCTCAAAAAACTTTTCAATGAGATATGGCATACCGATATTGAAACCGTAACGGATGAAGACGGATATGCGGTTTTCAGCGGATTTTTCGGTGATTATGAGCTGTGTATTGATAACAAAGAATTTGCTTTCGGTATTCACAAGCAGGAAACAAATGAATTTTCGTTTGAAATTTGAAAAAGTGATTGAACAATGAAATACTTTGTTTATTATCTTTTGGCAGTAAATCTTTTGGCGGCGCTTGTTTGTATATCGGATAAGCGCCGCTCAATTAAAGGTAAACGCAGAATCAGTGAAAAAGCGCTGTTTATCTGGTCTTTGCTTGGCGGCTCGGTGGGTATTTATCTTACTATGCTCGCCATTCGCCATAAGACCAAACATAAGCGTTTTATGATCGGCTTGCCTTTGATAATTATTTTGCAGGTTTTTGCGGCGGCAGCCGTTTTTAAGTTTATATAATGCGAAAAGAGGTGGAACTCCGTGAAAAAAATCAATGTTCGTGCACTCGCAGTTGCGGCAATTATGGGCGCGGTCGGCTTTGTGCTTATGGCAATAGAGATAAGCGTACCCTTAATGCCCGCATTTATTAAGCTTGATTTTTCGGAGTTGCCCGCCCTTATCACCGCATTTGCTTTCGGTCCGCTTTGGGGAGTGGCGGTTTGTCTTATAAAAAATCTGCTCCACCTCATAGTTACTTCAACTGCAGGTGTGGGTGAGCTTGCAAATTTTCTTATGGGCATATTTTTCGTTTTCCCCGCAGGTATAATTTATCACTGCAATAAAACCCGCAAAGGTGCGCTTATCGGCTCGCTTGCGGGCTCAGCTTCAATGGCGGTTATGAGTGTTTTAATCAATTATTTTTTGATTTACCCATTGTATTCCGTTTTGCTTATGCCCAAAGAGGCAATACTTTCGCTCTATCAGGTGATATTGCCGAGCGTTGATAATCTTTTCACCGCGCTCACCATTTTCAATTTGCCTTTCACCTTTATAAAGGGCATAATTGTATCACTCATCTGCTTTTTGATTTACAAAAAGCTTTCGCCGATATTAAAACATAAAAGATAATACTTGACAAATTTCGCAGTCAGTCATATAATAACTTTTGCAATTGAATATTTCCTTATCAAGAGTGGCGGAGGGTACAGGCCCTGTGAAGCCCGGCAACCTGAATTTCAAGGTGCTAATTCCTGCGGTTAAACCGAAAGATGAGGCTTACTTTACCGCTTCTTTTGGAGGCGGTTATTTTTTTGGAGGATACAGAAATGTCAAAAATGTTGTTTACATCCGAATCTGTTACAGAGGGTCATCCCGATAAGGTGTGTGACGGTATTTCCGATGCTGTTCTCGATACGATTTTCGAGCAGGATAATAACGCCCGCGTAGCTTGCGAAACCTTCTGCACAACCGGTATCGTAAATGTTATGGGCGAAATCACAACCACCGCTCATTGTGATATAACCCAGATTGTTCGCCAAGTGCTTTGCGATATAGGTTACGAT
>JAGHTJ010000109.1 GCA_018065375.1 Candidatus Equinaster intestinalis
GGTACTATGTCCACTTGCAGGTATTTTTACCACAAATTGCCATTTATTGCCCTATTTTAAGCAAAATTATTAAATGTTTGGAGTGTTTACAATGAAATCAATTTTGATTCTCGGAGCCGGTCAGTTTGCCCAGGTTACAAACGAAATTGCCGTGGCTAACGGCTATGAAAAAATCGGATTTTTGGACGACCATTCGGTAAATGCCGTAGGTAAGCTGGATGAGTATGCCAATTTCGTCTCCGATTACGAATACGCAATAGTTGCGATTGACGATCCGCTTGTAAGAATTAAATACACAGCCAAGCTTAAAAGCGCAGGCTTTAAGGTTCCTGCACTTATACATCCCACGGCTTATATTTCTCCTTCGGCACAAATTGGAGACGGTTGTGTGGTAGAGCCTAAAGCGATTATACATACTGCGGCAACGGTTGAGGATTGTTCGATAATTTCGGTTGGTGCGGTTATCAATCATCACAGCAGAGTTTGTGAGGCCTGCCATATATCCTGCAACAGTACGGTAATGCAAAACTCAATGGTTAAGAGCGCAACAACAACGCTCTGCGGTCAACTGTATTTCGTTGAACCCAGTCTTAAAAACACCGATGCCTGGATGGCAAATTACAGCTTCGATGATGGAATTTAAACCGAAATTTTTTTCGGGGAGGGGTACTATCAATATGATTAAAAAGTTAGATAAACGTGTATTACTTTCTTCACCGACAATGCACGGAGAAGAAATGAACTATGTAAAAGAGGCTTTTGACAGAAACTGGATTGCTCCGCTCGGCTTTAACTGTGACGGTTTTGAAAGAGAAATGTCGGCCTATTTAAAGGACGAGGTTTTCACCTTTGCAACCGCTTCGGGTACTTCTGCTTTGCATCTTGCAATGAAGCTTGCGGGACTTAAAAGGGGCGACCATGTTCTTTGCTCCGATATGACATTTGCGGCAACCGTAAACCCGATTGCCTACGAAGGCGGAAAACACGTTTTTATTGACAGCGAATATGAAACTTGGAATATGGACCCCGAGGCTTTGGAAAAAGGCTTCGAGAAATATCCCGATGCAAAGATTGTAGTTCTTGCCCATTTGTACGGTACACCTTCTAAAATGGACGAGATACTCGCAGTTTGCAAAAAACACGGTGCTATACTTATTGAGGATGCCGCAGAGGCTTTGAGTTCCAATTACAAGGGAATTCGTTGCGGTACCTTCGGCGAGTATAACGCTCTTTCTTTTAACGGTAATAAAATTATCACAACATCGGGCGGCGGTATGCTTATTACAAAAACTGCCGAAGCTCGTTCAAAGGCTCTTTTCTGGTCAACCCAGGCAAGGGAGCAGGCTCCGTGGTATCAGCATGAGGACATCGGATTTAACTACCGAATGAGTAATGTTGTTGCCGGTATCGGAAGAGGTCAGCTAAAGCACCTTGAGGAACACCGCGAGCGTAAGGAAGCAATCTACAGAAGATATGAAAAGGGTCTTGAGGGTTATCCTGTAAAGATGAATCCATATCTTGAAGATACAAGACCAAACTTCTGGTTGAGCTGTCTTACCATAGATAAAGACGCAATGTGTCCGCAAATCCGTACCGATAAAACCACAACATGGGAGCATCAAAGCGGTAAAACCTGCCCCGATGAAATGGCGGCAAAGCTTTTGGAATGTAATGTTGAAACAAGACCGATTTGGAAGCCGATGCATATGCAGCCTTACTATGCGGATTGTGATTTTATTTCAACCGGTGTTGGTGAAGATATTTTCAACAGAGGTATTTGTCTGCCCTCCGATATTAAAATGACGAGGGACGAGCAGGATGCTGTAATTGAGATTATCAAGAGTTGTTTTGAAAAATAATTTTGGATTTTGAGGAATTTATGAAAAATAAGAAGGACGGCATTTACGCCGTATACATAAAACGTTTAATTGATATAATAATTTCCGCATTGGTTCTTTTATTACTTGGTTGGTTATATATTATTTTGATTATTCTCGTAAAAATTAAACTCGGTTCGCCGGTATTTTTTGCACAGGAGAGACCGGGCAAGAATGAGAAGATTTTCAAGCTTTATAAATTCAGAACTATGCGAGATGCCTATGACGAAAACGGCGAGCCGCTTCCCGATGAAGAAAGACTTACTTCGTTTGGTAAAAAGCTTCGCAGTACAAGCCTTGATGAGCTGCCGGAATTCTGGAACATTCTTAAAGGTGATATGTCATTTGTAGGTCCGAGACCCTGGCTTGTAAGCTACCTTCCGCTTTATACCGAGCGCGAGCATTGCAGACACGATGTAAGACCGGGACTTACCGGTTGGGCGCAGGTTCACGGCAGAAACTGTGCAAGCTGGTCGGATAGATTGGTATTTGATTTGTATTACGTTGATAATATCTCATTTTGGCTTGATATTAAAACAGTAATTTTAACCATCGTTCCGTTTTTTCGCAGGGAGGGTATTTCCTCCGAAACGAGTGAAACCTGCGAAAAATTTGAGGGAACTCATACTGAAGAAACTACTACCGTATGATTTTACCCGTTTGATTGGGGAGTTTTTATGATGAAGATTTTGTTTACAAGTGTCGGAAGACGTGTTGAGCTTATGCAGGCTTTTAAGTCTGCGGCGGAAAAGACGGGAATTGAACTCGAATTATGGGGAGCTGATATTTCCGGTACCGCGCCTGCGCTGTTCTTCTGTGATAAGCAGGTTATCGTACCGAAAATTAAAGATGCACAGTACATACCGGTTTTGCAGGAAATATGCAAAAAAAATAAAATAGATGCGCTGATTCCCACCATTGATACCGATTTACTTCTGCTTTCTCAAAATGCAGAGGACTTTGGAGATACAAAGGTTTTGGTAAGCTCTCCGAAAAAAATCAAGATTTGCCGCGATAAGAGACTCATTGCCGATTATTTCATGTCGGTAGGTCTTAAAAGTCCCAAACCGGTTGATGATTGGACTAAATATGATGGCGGTTTTCCGGCATTTATTAAGCCCAAGGACGGAAGCTCGAGCATATTTGCCTACAAGGTAAATTCAAAAGAGGATTTGGAATCCTTTGCAAAGCAGGTTCCCGATTATATCATTCAGCCCTTTATTACCGGCGAAGAATTTACCGTAGATGCTCTTTGCGATTTAGAGGGTAATCCGATACTTATTACACCGCGCATCAGAACGGCGGTTCGCTCGGGCGAGGTGCTTAAAACGCAGATTTGTCAGGACGAAAAAATCATTGCCGAAATGAAACAGCTTTTGGCGGCTTATAAGCCCTGCGGTCAGATTACCGTTCAGCTTATTCGCGAAAGGTCCACCGGAGACGATTATTACATAGAAATCAATCCGCGTTTCGGCGGCGGCGCGCCCCTTTCAATCAAAGCGGGAGCTGACAGTGCCGAAATGGTTTTAAGATTTTTAAACGGCGAAAAATTGGAGTATATTCCCGGTGCCGCGGAAGACGGTGCGTTATTCAGCCGTTTTGACCAGAGTATACGTGTAAAATGATTGAGATTACAAAAATTACCGATGTTAAAAAATATCTTGATGATATAGAAGCGGTAATATTTGATTTAGATGATACTCTTTTTCCCGAAAAAGAGTACGTAAAAAGCGGATATAAGCAGATTGCCGAATATTTTGGTGACCCCTTATTAGCCGATAAGCTTTGGCAGGTTTTTGAAAGGGGAGGCAGGTCGATTGATGAGGTGATTCCACCCGATAAAAAGGCGGAGGCCCTTAAAGTCTACCGAAATCAAATTCCCGATATTCATTTTTTTGCGGGCGCTTCGGATATGCTTTGCGAGCTTGAAAAAATCAAAAAAATCGGTATTATTACCGATGGACGTCCCGAGGGACAGAGAGCTAAAATAAAGGTTCTCGGTCTCGACAGGTTCGAGATTATCATTACCGATGAGCTTGGCGGACCGGAGTTTCGCAAACCGTGTGAAGCCGCGTTTCGTTTAATGCAGGAAAAAATTCAGGTGCCGTTTGAAAAAATGGTGTATATAGGGGATAATCCCAATAAGGATTTTATTGCCCCGGAAAAGCTCGGTATGAAATATATTTATTTTAACAATTCGGACGGGTTGTATAGTAGGTGAAAAAAGTTTCGTGAATGTTTTATTTATAACTCTTTTGGACATAAAAACGGTTGATGACCGTAATATTTATTCTGATTTGATGCGTGAATTTGCAAAAAACGGTCATAATGTATGCTTTGTTTCACCTGTTGAACGAAAAAACGGTAAACCCACCGAGCTTTTAGAGTTTGACGGAGACGATATTCACCGCAACACCAAAATTCTTAAGGTTAAAACCGGCAATATTCAAAAGACAAACATCATAGAAAAGGGTATTTCAACCGTGCTTTTGGAAGGGCAACTCAAAAACGCCATTAAAAAGTACTACAAAAATATCAAATTTGATTTGATTCTTTATTCAACTCCGCCGATTACCCTTGTTAAACCGATTAAATTCGTTAAAAAGCGTGATAATGCGCAGACATATCTTATGCTTAAGGATATTTTCCCGCAAAATGCCGTTGATATCGGTATGCTTTCCTACGGCGGACTTAAGGGATTTATTTACAAGTATTTCAGAATGAAAGAAAGAAAGCTTTACGAGATTTCGGATAAGATTGGTTGTATGTCGAGGGCTAACGTGGAGTATGTTCAAAAAAACAATCCCGAAATATCGAAAAATAAGCTTGAAATTTGTCCGAACAGCATTGAGCCCCGCAATTTATCCCTTACTGCCGAAGAAAAAGTTAAAATTCGCAAAAAATACGGAATACCGACCGACAGAAAGGTTTTCGTATACGGCGGCAACCTCGGCAGACCGCAGGGAATACCCTTTGTTATCGAATGTTTAAGGTCACAGATAAACGGTGACAATTATTTTCTCATTGTGGGAAACGGCACCGAATATCATAAGCTTGAAGAGTTTTTGGGCGAAACGAAGCCGGATAATATGAAGCTTATCGAGTTTTTGCCGACTGACGAATATGATACATTGCTTGCCGCGTGTGATGTTGGTATGATTTTCCTCGATTACCGCTTTACAATACCGAATTATCCCAGCAGATTGCTAACCTATATGCAGGCAGGTTTACCGGTTCTTGCGGTTACGGATAAGAATTCGGATATAGGTGCTTTTCTGAAAGAAAACGAAATCGGAGAATATGCACCGAGTTCCGATGTGGCTCAATTTGCAGATATGGTTAACAAAATTGCACAGAGTAGTTATGATTCCGAAAAAATTTACAGAGTTTTGGAAGAAAACTATGCTGTCAGCAAGGTGTATGAAATTATTAGGAGGTCTCACAATGCAAAATTTTCCGATTGATTTTGTCCTTATGTGGGTTGACGGAAATGATGCCGAGTGGAAAAAATTAAAAAGCCAATATGATGGCGGCGTATCCGAGCAGGCAAATGCCGATAATCGCTTTCGTGATTGGGATTTACTGAAATATTGGTTCAGAGCGGTTGAGTTTTTTACTCCTTGGGTTAACAGTGTTTATTTTGTTACCTGCGGTCACTATCCGGAGTGGTTGAATTTAGATGCTCCGAAATTAAAATTTGTTAAGCATAGCGAGTTTATTCCGGAGGAGTATTTACCGACCTTCAGTTCTCATCCTATTGAGCTTAATTTGCATCGTTTACCCGGACTTTCGGAAAATTTCGTATTATTCAATGATGACGTTTTTATATTAAAGCCGCTTAAAGAAGAAGCCTTTTTTAAAAGCGGTTTACCGAATGATGTGTTTATACAGTCATTTAATGCACCGGTTAAGGGTGCGGAGGTTATGTGTAACATTTCCTATAATGATTTGGAGGTAATCAATTCACATTATTCTAAATTCGATTCAATTAAGCGCCATCCGTTTAAATATTTTTCATTATCATACGGTGCAGATTTGCTTCAGAATATTTATGCTTTTCCCATTAAATTAACAGGTTTAAAAGCCTTGCATTCTGCTTTCTCGTATAATAAGAAAACCTTTGAGAATCTCTGGGAAGCGGAATATGAGCGCTTATCCAACACCTGCAAACATAAATTCAGAGACCGTAGTGACGTTAATCAGTGGGTATTTTCCTGGGATCAGATAATGAGAGGCTATTTTTCACCGATAAATCCCAAAAAGAGAAAGTATTTCACAATTGGCGACAGCAATGCGATTTCTACAATTTTAAAACAATCAGCTGATATTGTATGCCTTAATGACGGCAATATGAATGTCGATTTCGAATTTGAAAAGGAACGTTTAATTAAAGCGTTTGAAAAAATACTACCCAATAAATCAAGTTTTGAAGTGTGAGTGTAATGAAGTATATAGGTTTTTATGATTTTCCGGAATATATTGCCGAAAACCGTGCGGCGGGTCCTCCGGCGCGAGCCGTATGCGAATATATGGCAAAGCTTTTCGGAAGAGTTGATAATCTTGTTGTTTTTGCGCCAATCAGAACCTTAAATAAGAGCGGTTTATATAAGGCGCGCGTTCAAAAACTTAATGATAATGTTACGGTTAAAATTCCTTTTTCTTTCGGAACGCGCACAAAAATCGGACGGGTTCTGGTTGCGTTTTATACCAGACTTTGGCTTCTTTTCCAGCTGCTTTTCAAAACAAAGTCGTATGAAACGGTAATAGCTTATCACAGTATGTCGTTTATCGGTGTTATCAGTTTTGCTAAAAAAATCAAGCATTTGCATTTAATTGAGGAAATTCGCGAAATATATGCCGATATTAACCAAATGAGCGAGAAAAGCAAGCAAAATGAGCGCGAATATTTTGCAAAAGCCGATAGCTATATTTTTGCTACAGAGTTGCTTAACAGCTCGATAAACACTTTAAATAAGCCTTATTTAATCTCTCCGGCAGTATATACTCCCGAAAAAATTGTTTCGGAAAAATTTGCTGACGGTAAAATTCATTTGGTTTATGCCGGTACCTTCAGGCAAAGTAAGGGCGGTGTTGATACTGCAATCAAGATAGGAAAGTTTTTGGATAGCGGGTATCATATTCATATTCTCGGAACCGGTACCGATGAGCGAATTAAAGAGCTGAATAATTTGATTGCCGAAAACAGCGGCGAATGCCTTATTACCTATGACGGTATTCTGTACGGTGATGATTTTAAAACATTTTTGCAAAAGTGTCATATCGGTCTTTCGACTCAAAATCCCGAGGGTAGTTATAACGTCTCTTCTTTCCCGTCTAAAATTATGACATATCTTGCAAATGGATTAGATGTTTTATCGGTTCGAATTCCGGCGGTTGAAACCTGTCCGGTAGGTTCTTATTTATATTATTATGATGATTCCAACCCTCAAAACATCGCAGATGTTATTAAAACGATTGATATTAAGCAATCTATAAACAAATCTGATTTATTAAAAAAATTAGATGAAGATTTACTTAACTCTTTGGCAAACAGCAGTGATTTTTTGGGATAAAGCAATAAATTAAATTATGGTGTTTGTATGCGTATTGTTGTAAATGATATTGCCGCGTCTTCAGGCGGTGCAATGGCAATTTTAAAACAGTTTTATCAGTATGTTCGTGATAACGATAAAAGCAATGAATGGATTTTTCTGCTTTCCGACAGTTATCTTGAAGAAACCGACAATATCAAAATCAAAGTTATTACGAGCGTTAAAAAGAGCGGTTTGCATAAGCTCTGGTTTGATTTTGTTTCGGGAAGCAGGTTTATAAACTCTCTGAAACCCGATATTGTTTTCTCGATGCAGAATATTCTTACTTTTGGTGTTAAGGCGCCGCAATATGTATATATTCATCAGTCGATACCTTTTCAGCATCAGAAGAATTTTTCACTATTTATTGGCAGCGAGCGTCCGGTGGCGATTTATCAGCATCTTATCGGCAGAATCATAAAGCTTTCCGCAAAGAAATCAGATGGCTTTATAGTTCAAACAGAATGGATGAAAAGGGAAGTTTTGTCATCAATAAATAATACCGGTAAAAAATGCCTGGCGGCTTTCCCGGATGTGCCGGGTTTCAAGGTTGATGCTTCGAAAATTTCAGCTGAAAGATTGTTCTTTTACCCCACAAACGAAGAAAGTTACAAGAATATATCGGCTATAGAAGAAGCTGTAAATATTCTTAAAACAAGAAATTTAAACGATTATAGGGTTGTTCTTACTATTAAGAAGGAAAACACCGATAATTTTGAATATTCGGGCAGACTAAATTTCGAGCAGATGTGCGAGATGTATTCCAAAGCGGTTTTGTTGTTTCCTTCATATATCGAAACGGTTGGTTTGCCGCTTTTGGAGGCTATGCAGTTCGGTGCAGTTATTTTTGCCGCAGATTGTGATTATGCTCACGAAACAATCGGCGATTACAAAAATGCTTATTACTTTAATCCCTGGAAACCCGATGAGCTTGCCGATTTGATGCAAAAATATTTAAACGGCGAGATTAAAAGAGAAATTGGTATTTCAGGTATTCAGAAAAAATCGGAGTGGAGCAGAGTTTTCGATTTTTTACTCGGTTAACGGTAAATTTTAAGGAGGTTATTCGATGAAGTTAAAATCAGTACTCAAAAACGATGTATTTTACTTTGTCGTTTTTGCTTCGTTGACCTTGTTACCGCTTACTGATATATTTAACTACTTGCGCGTAGCCATTATGGGCGTAATGTTCATATTTAAGTGTATGAATTTTAACAGCATCAGCCCAAATGTCAGAAAAATGGTGCTGTATATGATTATGAGCCCGATTATTCCGATACTTTTTGTTATGATATTTGACGGCGGACAGGTTTCCTGGGGAATAGTAATACACGAATATATGCGCTTGATTTTTGCGGCATTTGCGATATGTACGGCAAGTAAATGCAGAGTTTCTTTTAAAACGGTTTACATAATCTGTGCTTGCGTACTCTTATTTAACCTTGCCATTCAGATTTTACAGAAATCGGGAAATTCGGCAGTATACAACTTTATTAAGACTAACTATGTTCAAACAGATGGATTTTCACATCTTGACCTTTCTAAAGACGATGGCGGCAATTTCCGCGGCGGTTCAATATTTGTAAATCCTAATGTTTACATGGTAATTCCGCTTATGTGCCTCGGTGTATTTTATCAGCAAAAGCGAATAAAGGATTCGGTGATAAATATGGGGCTGATTGCGGCAACCCTTGTTTCCTGTTATTTAACAGGCTCTCGCACTTCGATAATCACAGCGGCTGCAATTATTGTTGTTTACTATTTTGTTTACGATAGAAATAAATTATTACTGGCAATACCTATAGGCGGAATTGCATTATATTTTCTGATGGGTTCGGATATTTCCGGTTCAAGGGCTTTTCGAATAGATTCTGCCGGCTCACTTGATGTTAAAATCAACGGTTTTATCTGGTATTGGCGATCTGCAAACCCGCTTTATTGGATAACCGGCTCATTAGGTTCTTCACGGGTATATTCAATTGACTGCGAATGGGGTCATATTTATACTTGGTACGGTTTGTTTGGATATTATTGGTACATTATGTATTATAAATATGCGCGAAAGAATTTAAAACAGCTTAATGT
>JAGHTJ010000192.1 GCA_018065375.1 Candidatus Equinaster intestinalis
TATTATAACAGATTATGATATAATATTCAATAAAGGAAGTGTTAAAAATGCAAAATCATTTTTTCGCCATTCTCTCCCGAATGAAAAATATCTATCGTTGGGGGCTTATGCGCAACACCAAAACCGAAAACTTAAGCGAGCATTCCCTTGAGGTGGCTTTTATAGCCCACGCGCTGTGTATTATCGAAAATGAGAAGTTCGGCGGAAACATCGACCCAAACAAGGCGGCAGTAGTGGCAATGTACCACGATACCACCGAAATAATTACGGGCGATATGCCTACGCCGATTAAATATTATAATCCGCAGATAAAAGAGGTTTATAAGGATATTGAAGGAATAGCGGCAAACAAGCTGGTATCCATGCTGCCCGATTATATGCAGGATAAATTTCAGCCCATTTATTTTTGTGAGGACGAAAGCATAAATAAAATCGTAAAAGCCGCCGATAAAATTTCGGCGTATATTAAATGTCTCGAAGAAATGAAAATGGGCAACGGCGAATTTACCGTTGCCTCGAAAACCATAAAGCAGTCGATAGAAAAGATGAATATGCCCTGCGTGGACCTGTTTATGACCGACTTTATCCCCTCATTCAGCCTATCGCTTGATGAGCAAAATTAAATATATAAATGTATGTATAATGTAAGGGAGGGCGTTGCCCTCCCTTTATTTTTACCGAAACCTATCGCGACAGTATTATTGCATCACACAATTCGGGACGATGTGGGCATCGTCCCCTACGAATAACTCCTCACCAAATAATCATTACAAAAGCCGTAAGAGTTACGAGGAAAAAGAGGTTTAAAGCCGTAAAAAGCAACAGATATTTTTTAACCTTTTGAGGATAAAGCATTTTGAATTCGTTAAAGGTTATAAGGCTTGCAAGGGAGGAAATGAGGGTTCCGGTGCCGCCGATGTTCACGCCGAGCAGCAGCGCCTTATAATTCGATGTAAACCTCGAAAGCAAAACAGCTGACGGCACGTTACTGATAAACTGGCAGGAAAGAATTGATACGAGCAGGGTGTTTTTGTTTAAAAGCTCCGATAAAAATCCGCTCACCGCGTCTATTCTCGACATATTCCCCGCAAAGATAAAGAACATAACAAATGTAAGCAACAGTCCGTAATCTACACGCCTTAATGCCTTGCGGTCCACAATCAAGAGCGCCACCGTAATAACGGCAAGACCCACGAGATAATGAACAACACGGAAAACCGAAAGTACGGAGAGTATAAAAAGCGCCGAAAAAAGCAGAGCTTTTTTAATATTAAGACCCTTGTTTTCGTCCTTTTCGATTTCAAGCGGGGTTGCCTTTAAAAACATACAGCACCCCATTAAAAGCGCCACCGCCAACAAAAACGGAGGCAGCATTATCAGGGTAAACTCCCCTGTGGGTATACTGAATTTTGAGTATAAATAGAGGTTCTGCGGATTGCCGAATGGGGTTAACATTCCGCCTAAATTTGCCGAAATATTCTGCAAAATAAATACAAATGCGGCGTATTTTTCATTTTTTGTGGAATAAAGTGCAAAATAGCCGAGCGGCAGAAAGGTTATAAGCGCCATATCGTTGGCAATAAGCATTGAGCCTATAAAGGTTATTATCACAAGCGCCATTGAAAGGCTCCGCAAATTACCCGTGAAGCGGACTATCTTTCTTGAAAGAAATGTGAAAAAGTTGATATTCCCGAGCGCGCAGACCACCGCCAATGTCATAAAAAGGCAGGAAAGGGTTTTAAAATCAAAATATCCTGCATATTCCTTATCGGGCGGAACCAAAAAACAGGTTATAAGCGCGGCAAAAAACGCAATGATTAACACTGCGTTTTTTCTTAACAATATCTGTACTTTAAGCTTACTGATTTTAGGCATTTTTCTGCCTCCGCAATCAAATTTTTAAGGTTTTCAGATGGGCTTTTTGCTCCGGTGTTATCCGATAGCTTTCGTTTGCCTTCTGTATCGCTTTATTGTGGCACCATTTATCGAGTTTTTTATTTTCAATATAAGGCAAAGCGCTCTCCCACTGTTTTGTAAGAGCCGTGGCAAAAAACCAGGCAATCATCATATTTACGTAGTATTCTTCGCTTCGAAGAACGGATACCTTATCGAGCCATTTTTTGTCAAAATCGGCGTCAAGATAATGCGACATAATCATTTCTATACCAAAACGAACCGTATAGGTTTTATCGCTTTTAATCCAGCGGTCAATCTCCCTTTCGAGCTCGGTTTTATGTTTTTTGAAAACGGCGGGAGAAAGCAAATCGCAGGTTGCCCAGTTATCCACAAAGGGAAGCAAGGCATCAACATATTTTACGGTTTTTTCATAATCCTTACACTGCGAAATAATAAATCCGTGAAGATTGTTTTCGTCGTAGTATTTATGCGGAATATCGTTTAAAAACTCATCAATTTTTTCGTTTTTTGCGAGTTCCTTGGCAAAGCTGCGCAGAAGCGGAGTTCGCACCCCTATTATGCGCTCTTTATCGACATTCGGCATAAGTTTAGCCTGAAAATCGTGGTATGTAAGGTCCTGCATTTCAAAAAGGCGTTTTTTGATATAGTCAGTCATATAATCACCTGAAATATTGTATCACAGAGTTTTTATGATTTCAACAAATCTTTGACATTATATACCTTTTCCGTTATAATATTTCGGTGGTGAATACAGATGAACGAATTATATGAGGCTTTAAAAGGTTTAACCGATATACCGCTTGCAATTTTATCGGCAATATGCGGCATACTCCTTTTTAAGATAAAATTAAAGCATAAAAGCATATTTTTCTTTTCTATTTCCGTAACAGCTGTAATGGGCACGGTAGTTCACGTTTTCAGTTTTTCTAAACTTACTAAAAACCTTATTTGGCTGTTTTTATATCTTTTGTTTTATGAGTCGATAAGGAGATTTACATTGCTTTTCCTATCACTTTTAAAGGGCACAACAAACAAAAAGTTCTTATTCGTCTGCGAAATCATTTTGTATCTGATAACCGTTGTTATTATGTTCACGGGGCTCGGATTTGATATGATAATTTTGTGCGTATATTCCGCAATTTGCATTTGTATTTTGTTTGCCGCCCTGCTCAAATGCAGACCCTTGCCCAAAAAAATCATAGGCTTTTTGATGCTGCCTTCAGCCGCGGCAATCTTTCAAGCTTTAAGATCGTTTATCCCCTACAGCGCGGTGATTGCTCACGGTATTCTCTTTACCGCAATACTGATTTTTTACTTTATCGTAAAAGAAAACAACACCGACAGAATTTAACTTAAATTATATTAAATTTTGTAAAAAAACCGCTTGACACGGCATATTCTTTATGCTATAATATCACTTGCGCTGAAAATTTAATATATGGGAGAGTTCCCGAGTGGCCAAAGGGGACAGACTGTAAATCTGCTGCTTTCAGCTTCGGTGGTTCGAATCCACCCTCTCCCACCATTTGACGAGGTTTCTAAACCTCGTCTTATTTTTCCTCAAAATGCCCCGAAATGCCCTATTTAAGCGGTTTTCGGGGCTTTTTTGAGTTATTTTAAGTTAACTTAAATTCGTCTGCGTTGGGCTAAAATTGGGCTGTTTTTTGAGCTTATTGGGCTATTTTTGGTCCCCCGTTTTTCCTCTGTTTATGCGGGTTCAGAGCACTTTTCAAAAATCTAATTGGGCTACAATTTCGCATAATTTCCGATATTTTCAGCATATTTTACATATTTTGGTAAATTGACAAGCCGTTTTGCTTCATATAGTTTTCGGCGTTTTGGATATTATCAAATTCAAATTTATCGAAAACATCACCGTAGGTGTTGTAGGTTGTAGTAATATCCTTATGCCCTAAAATGTGTTGAAGCACCTTTGCCTGCATTCCCGATTCGATACAGCGTGTTGCAAAAGTATGCCTGAGTGAATGCAAATCAACCTTTGTATTTATCTGCGGCTTAATAAAGTTGTATTTTTCCATCATTCTGCGGAACTGGCTGTAAATCATCGGTCTTGAAATAAATCTGCCGTCCTCCCTTGCGAAAACAAACTCTTCTTCGCCTTTTCCGGCACAAAGTTCATTTAGCAGGCGCTTGACCTCATCCGTAACCTTAATGGTTCGCATACCGGTTGCAGTTTTGGTTTGCTCGTTTATAAAGGGATTGCCCGTATCATCGGTCGCCATTGTTCTGTGAATTCTGATATAACCGTTTTCCAAATCAATATCCGCTACCGTAAGGGCAACAACCTCACCCATTCTCATACCCGTAAAGAGTGATAAAAGCATTTCTTCCGAATACTGTATATCCTCCGTTTTAAGCAGGCGAATAAATTCGGTTTCTTCTTCGAGTGTCAATGCCCTTATCTTTACATCCCTTTTATTTGACCTCGGTTTCTCTACCCTTTTCATAGGCGATTCCATTATAAGTCGATCATCAACGGCATTTTTGAATATTCTGTTTAAGAGCATAAATATTTTGCTTATAATCGAATTTGAATAATCGGTACATTCATCAATCAAAAAGTTTTGCAGCAGCATCGGCGTTACTTCTTGAAGTTTCCTGCCGTAAATCGGAGTTAACATATTAAGTGTTCCAAACTCACGATGGGCAGTTTGTGGTTGTATCTTATTTAATTTCAATTTCTTTTCTATGAGTTGTTTGCCGTAAATATATATTGTTAAATCTTCGGCTGCATAAATCGTTCCGGTTTCATATATATTTACGATTTCTCGCATTTTTTGCCGGCATTCATCTTGCGATCTGCCGTAGACCGCTTTTCGAATAGCCTTACCCTGCTCATCAAACTGGTCGGGAATTGTAAGGCGGTATCTCCACCGTTTCTTTTCTTTATCATAAGAAAAAGAGCCCTCTCCGTTAAAGCGCTTTGTAGTTTTATTACTCATTTTTTACCTCCTTAAATATTGTACGGGCATTGTAATAGATGCCCGTACTTTTTTCAAATGTGCGATTAAATTCGCTTTTCGGATGCCCACTTAATAAATTCCGATTTCATTACTTTTAAGTTTTTGCCGCACTTGACAAGCGGAAAATCTTTTCTTCGCATAATCTGTCTGGCAACCGGCATCGAGCAACCCATAAGAGCGGCAATTTCTTTTGTGCCTATAAACTGCATTAAACTTATTTCTTCGTGTGTTAAATTCATATTACCCCTCCTTATCTTGCATCTCTGTCGTGCTGGCGGTCAAAGTTTTGTTTGAACAGTTTCACGGCAAGCTCGGTTATTTGTTTCGGCGTGTAATCTCTCGGAACATACTTGCGAATATCATCCATCGGGATTTTCAGTTTCTCCACCTGATTGGGTTTGAGTTCCGACATTATTTCCGATACGGCATCATAGTCAAGTGTGCCTTCTTCGAACAATGCTTTCATTTTTCTTGCCTGCGCGTGAGACGGAAAACTTTCGGTTTCTATGATACGGTCAACAACATCTCGCTGGGCTTCTTCGTCAAGATAGGAAATCTCAACGGCGGGTAACAATTTCATTTGACCGTTGTCTACATATTCTTGCAGTTCGGGGATAAGGTGGGTTAAGCGGATATAACGCTGAACGGTTTTATAACTTTCTCCTGCGGTTTCACCGACCTTTGCTGTTGTGCGATTGTCATCGGACTTCGGGACATTATGTCCCAAAGTTTTACCTTGATGAGAAAGAGCATCTGTTTTCATCCTATACGCCTTTGCCTTTTCCATCGGTGATACGGTTTCCCTTTGAACATTCGAGTCCACCATAAGCACAGTTGCGGCATCACGGTCTACAAAATAAATAACCGCCGGCAACTCTTTTATACCGAGTTGTCTTGCGGCGTATACTCTGCGATGTCCTGCAATTATTTCGTATTCTTCGGCGGTTTCGTGTGGTCTTATAATAATTCTGTTCAGCAGTCCGTTTTCGGATATGCTGTTTTTCAGTTCTGCCATACTTTCATCATCAACTACTTTGTACGGATGATCCTTAAACGGATGAAGTTTTTCGATTTTTACATTTATAAGTTTTGTTTTTTGTGTTTTTTCTTTTTTGGCAGATTCTATCATTATTTTCTCCTTTCAATCTGCCGTTTCTAAAATAATATGATAAAAATAAAAATGCCGTTGAAACGGGTTTTATTATTTTTTATTTCGGTTGATTACACCATAATAGGGGTCTGCAAATGCTCCTTTGAAAAATATTTCGCGTTCCAGTTTATTAAGTTCTTGCTCAAAGTTATAATACTTGTTTTTAATATCTTCGGGCAGCATATTGTTTGAAAGCCAAATATGGCTGACATTGGTTTGAAGTCGTGATAAAAGTCTTGTCAGTTTATAAAAACTATCCGGTGCTCTTTGATTTACAATCATATTGTCAACAAGCCGGTAAAATACCGTTCTTTCCGGCACTTTACATAAATTACAAATTTCAAGAAAACGCCTCTTTTCTGTCGGTGTCATTCTAACGGCAACATAGTGTTTTCCGTTCCTCATATAGTCCCTCCTTTCGATTTTTCAATTTCTTTTAAAACTTGTTCTGTCAATTCCGCCGAGAGTTGTCTTTCCAAATCAATCATCTTATTGCAGACCGCTTCGGCTTTCTTTTCATAAAAAATGCCGGTTTGATAAAATGCTTTTACATATTGGTTAAATTCATCGCCGAGTGCTTTGAAATCGCTATGCCATTTCTCATAATCAATATTCGGTGTTCTCACAAGCTGACAGTTTCGGATAAGATAACGAATATATTCCGAACGATTCATACTTAATTTTTGGGCTTTTTGCTCTATCTCTTTAAGTTTTTTGTCTGTCATCCAAAATTTGATTCTTTCTGTTTTCTTTTCGATAATAACCCTCCTTTCTTTCGGGGTTTTAGGGGTGCGGAAGCGACCTCTAACAAGTGTATTTGGGAGTGTGCACCCAAATGCGATGCTTGCTAAACCAATGCCGTCAGTTTTCTTATTAAATCATAAGCATCATTCCTTTCTTTTTTGAAACTGTAATAGCAGTATTTTTCTTTGCCCTCTACTTATAGAACAAGATTAAAAACGAAAAATGTTCCTGAAATTTAAAAATTTTTTTATTTTTTTGAAAAATATTTTAAAAAGGCATAAAAAAAGACAGTACAAAGTTCAAACTTTGTACTG
>JAGHTJ010000144.1 GCA_018065375.1 Candidatus Equinaster intestinalis
AGAATACGGTCCTGCCGAGCGGGCTTGTAGTCATAATTCCGGTCTGCCAGCCAAGGCGAAAATCCAATTCGATCTTAACGCCCATATCGTTAAGCATCGTAGTAATTACTTCCGGACTAATCAGAATAGCATTCTTAACATCGTAAAGTCTGATCCACCGATAGCGGATGCCCTGCTTAACACTGGCGCCGTCCGTATTTTTCCCTCCGCCCAAATCAGGAACATTGGTAAGACGCGAATCGCTCATATTTCTCGGCGCACTATCCTCTGTTTTGAAGGTCTCCGGCATACTGTAATAGGTTTTACCGTTATAAAGGGCTTCAACCTTCCAGCAATACTCTGTGCCGAGTTTAAGATTTGTTATATTGAGGGAGGTTTGGTCGGTGGTATATTCTTTGCTGTTTGCGAAGAATCTGCCTTCACCGATGGTTACCTTATATCCGATGAAATTAAGAACATCTTCAACGGTGCTCTGCCAATTAAGGGTTACGCCGGCGGGCTTGCTGAGCTCGGCAGTACCCTTGGCGGTTTTAAGTGCCGTAGCCCGGTCGGTTATAAAGAGATGTTGCAAATCGGTATGGAAGCAAACATTATTGCCAAGATTTGCAGTTGCAAGTTTATCGGTGAATACTTCTTGAACCGCCCCTGCTTTTTGGGTAAGCTCTGCCGTTTCGCCGCCGTTATACTTAACCGGGTTTCCGTAAGAATCGGTAACGGTTATTACGAGGCTTAACATATCAGCCTGCTTCATGCGGGTAGTTAAGGTGAACACCTTATCACCGGGCTGTGTTTTGCCCTGTGCTACCGGAATATACGCATTTCCGCCGCATACTTCGCCGATTTCTTCAATAACGTTATCGGCGGGATTATCCTTATAGAGCTTCCAATCTATTGTATAAGCGCCCTTAATCTGATATTTGAAGGTTATATCCTCGCCTATTCCGTAGGAAAGATTTGTGGTGTAATCATACGGGTCAAGATCGTGACTTGTGCCACCCGAAATTGCCGCCGCTAAATCGGTATCGGTTTCCTTAAGCGGGAAAGCCTTTTCCAAAATACCGTTATAGCTTACCGCCCTTTTATCCGAATAGATATATCCCTCATTACCTTCTTCATCTTCATAGCAGATATAGCTTACCTCTGCAATATCAATATCGAGCGGGTCAAAATCCTTGCCGCCGTTTGTAAAGCCGCCTATGGTAGTATAAGCATCGGAATATTTATCTGTTACTTTTGAAAGATTTTCTATAACGCGGTGCTGTACCGGATAACCGTTTACGGTGAGCGCTCCACCCTCGTAATTTTCGGGGAATTCAAGCTCGCTATCTCCTAAAAGTACTGACGGAATAAGCAAACTGCCGACACTTACCGGAGTTACTGTTTCACCGTTCACCTTAATACCGCTCTCAAAAGCGATGCCTGCGGGAGTTTTTACAACCGACGGAATTCTCGTAAGGTAACGAATTGCCTTATCCTCGGTAATTCTTACGGTTGCGCCGAGGTTATAAATCGAAGCTATATTTTCTTCACGAGTAGTATATTCCACCGAAATTTCCATTTTATCGGGGTTTGCCACGGCAAATTCAAAGGCATTGCCCTCTCCGCTTGCGGCTGTGTTATACACGGTGAATTCTTCATCGCCGTCCTTAACCTTTATACTGCCGTGAACTACCTCGTTATCATCGGTATCATCAATAATAACGGTAAATCTATCGGGAAGCAACGGATTCGGTACAACCTTCATTTCCTTATCCGCAAATGTAGTTACCTCGCGTGCGGTTTCGGTTCCCGCATCAATTATCTCAAGCATTGTGGCAAGCATCTTGCCCTGCTTTTTACCGGTTACGATAATCTGACCGTCTGCCGGCTTTGAATAAACGGTAATTATACCGTTCTTAATTTCATAATCGTCTGTTTTTACATTATCCCAGATTACCGAAGCATCGTCCTTTGAAAGGTCGTAACGAGAATTTACCGGAATACCGTCTGTATAATCATCCGATAAATCGTGTATTATCGGCATAGCTTCTACGATATTCTGCGGAGTTACCTTTACCGAGTAAACGTATACATCTCCGGCGTAGTTCATAGTAAATCCGATAGTACCCTTTTGAGCCTGAAGATTTTGCTTATAAAGGTCTTTGTAATCACTTCCGGAAATGGTAGGTCCTGCGGTATAAGTCTTATTTGCATACGAAGCATCCAAAAGTGCGCTGGTGCCGGTACTTGTAGGACTTGTACTTGTTGTGCCTTGACTGTTATTTACGGGCACAAACATTGAATTTATGTCGCCTTTTGCGGTATTGAGAATTTCGTTGCCGTCAATAGAATAGGCAATATCGCTTCCTTTAAGGCTTAATTTAATATTTCTGATGGTGGGTTTTTCCGTTCCCTTAGCATCGGGCTTGAAAACCTTTGTGCTATCTCCCTCACGCCACAAATCATCTGCCGTAACATCGCCGTTATAATAGGAATACGCAATATCGTTTGCAAGGTAATTGTTGCCCGAAGTGGAATTTGAACCCGCATAAGCGGTTATGGTAAGACCGCCGTAATTACGAATTCTGAAATGCAGGGATTTTACGGTTTTGTTAAGTGGGTTTGTACTTTCGGTGGCGGCGGTATCAGCAAGAGACACCCTCGCCATAATGCCTGCCGCAGAAATCATATTACTGCCGGTAGTTTTGCTTTGGCTCATTATATGCGACATTTGCGCCTCGATTGTATAATCACCGAAGTTATTAAGCATATCGCTGTGGAAGAGAGCGCCCTTTGTACCGCCGAGGTCACTTATTGATGCTAAATACATCGCATTTCTCTTAACATTATCCGATGTGGTAACCTCTTTGAATTTACAACAGCTGTTTATTCTGTTAAAGGTTGTTCCCGATGTATAGAGGTTTACCGAAGACCAGGAAGCCGAAGCGATGCCATACCAATCGGACTGTGAAAATGTATCTGCATCGTTAAAATCTATATCTATAATGCTGAAATCATTATCTCCCTGCTCGTTTACGATTACGTAAACGGTATAGGAAGCAGTATCGTTGCCGACCTTAAACCGGGTTATACCCTCGCTTACACCGACAAGCATACCGCTCACAATTCTTGCCGAGTTTCCCGAAATGGGCTCCCAATCGAGTGTATCGGCGAAAACGGTGGCAGCGCCTATTTCAACCGGCAATGTATTCAAATCAATCGCCTTATCAACATAAAGTGGAACTGCCGGAGACGCCTCGGTTACGCTGAACGCGGAGGTTTCGGCAAATGATGAAAACGATACCGTTACACAGCAAAGCACAATGGCTACTGCAACTATTACTGCAAGCGTTTTCTTTGCAAACTTTTTCATATTAAATACCCCTTTCAGAATACATATATATACCTTAATTTTACCTCTACATACAAAATATGTCAAGCAGGTTTAAACTTTTTTACAGTATAGTATTGCAAAACGCATTATTTGGTAGTATAATGCAGGAAATTAAACTATAGGTAGCGGATATGAAAAGGTTTTTAACGGTAGACGAAATCAAAAGCTTTGAAAACTCAATACTTAAGTTTTTTCGTGATTATTGCGAAAAAAACGGTCTTGAATATTATCTTGCCTGCGGAACTCTGCTCGGTGCCGCAAGGCATCAGGGTTTTATCCCCTGGGACGATGATATTGATGTTTTTATGCCGCGAAAAGATTATAATTTTCTGATTGAAAATTTCAATTCTTCCGAAAGCGCAAGCCTAAAGCTTATATCAAAGGAAACAAACCCCGATTTTTATGTGCCTTTCGCCAAAATTTACGATACCTCTACCGTTCTTATAGAAAAAGGTCAGCTTGTTCCCATCGGTGTTTTTATTGATATTATCCCCCTGGATTTTTACCCGCAAAATTTCTTTAAATCTATACCTTATCGTGCTTTACAGTTTATTTATAAAATGCAGGGGCTTTCCCACGCTGAAAAAACGAAAGAAAATTCAAAATACAAAAATTTTATTATCGGTGCTTATCATCTTTTATACAGATTACTTTTCGGCAGCGAAAAATCCGTGCAGAAAAAAATCTTTAAGCTTTCCGATAAAATATCGGCGGCGCCTAAAAGCGATTACTGCACCTTTCTTACCCATAAATTTTTCAGCACGATACCCAAAATGCCGGTTAAATGGTTTGAAGCTCCCGAAAAACTGATTTTCGAGGGTGAATATTATACCGTTCCCAATGCCTATAAAATATTTTTGGCAGAGGCTTACGGAAAAAATTATATGGAAATTCCGCCAAAGGAAAAACAAACAGGACATCACGGCTTTGATTGCTATTTTGCGGAGGAGAAAAATGATTAAGGTTTTAACGGTAGGTGTATTCGATTATTTCCATTACGGACATCTTTTACTGCTTGAGCAGGCAAAAGAACACGGAGATTATCTGATTGTTGCGGTTCAGGAAAACGACAGTATTAAAAAATACAAGCCCGATTCAAATATTTTTTATTCTACCGCACAGCGCATACATATTATAAAATCTCTTTCCATTGTAAACGAGGTTGTTACCTACCGCGATGTTGATACCGATATAAAAAGTATTGATTTTGATGTTTTGGCTCTCGGTGAAGACCAAAATCATACCGGTTTTCAAAAAGCAACCGAGTGGTGCCGTGAAAACGGCAAAAGAGTTGTAAGTCTCAAATATACTAAAGGTATTTCTTCAACTATGCTTAAAGAAGTGAGGGGAAAATAATGAAAATTCTTGACTGCTTTAAAAATACTGTTTCAGATATGCCTGATAATGTCTTTTTAAGCGATGATTCAAAGCAGGGCGAATACACATTTAAGTTTATTGACGAATGTGCAAGCAAAGTTTATGCCTATCTTCATGCATATAACATCGGCGCAGAAGATATAGTTGCCATAGAGCTCCATAGAAGCGCACTTATTCCGATAGTGATGATTGGCGTAATGAAGGCAGGCGCGGCATTTCTCATTATAGGCGAACGCTCCGATACCGATACCGTTTCATATATTTTAAATGATGCTAAGCCCAAAATTATTGTTGATGCTGAAATCTACCAAAAAATGATGGAATTTAAGCCGCTTGAAGGCTACCGTGAACCCGATGACCACGACCTTGCAATGCTGGTTTATTCTTCCGGTTCAACGGGAATTTTTAAGGGTTGTATGCACGAATACGGCAAATATACAGATAAACTTAACCGACTTGATGCCACTATCAATTCCGATAAAGAATTATGGGACGAATATTTGAGCGGCACTTATGCTCTTACAGCAGGTTTTTATACTATTTCGGCAATTTTCAGCATTTTATTCAGCATGGCAACCGGTCAGCCGATTGATATTGTGCCTTATGATATTTTAGCCGATTACGATAAATTCAATCAGCGGCTTATTGATAAAAAAGCAACCGAGACCTGCCTTTCACCTGCGCAAATTAAAAGCGGAAAAATAAGCAGTCCATATCTTCAATGGGTGGATACCTCTTTTGAAATGTTCGGTGGAATATATCTCGGAAATCCCGTTCTTTTCAACTGCTACGGTATGACCGAATCTGCTCAGGTTCTTACTTATTTTGAGGTTGATAAGGCATACGATAACACCCCGGTGGGTAAACCCTATCCCGATGTTGTTATGAAAATAGTCGATGAAAACGGAAACGAAGTAAAAACCGGTGAAATTGGTGAAATATGGTTCCTTTCCAAGTTTTTCAGAGGCTACATAAACAATCCGGATATGACAAGCAAAGTGCTGAAAGACGGCTGGTACCACACCGGAGATATAGGTAAATTTTTGCCGGACGGCAACCTCCTCATTTTAGGCAGAAAGGTTGATATAAAGAAAACCGAAAAAGGTTATATAATTCCCCACGAAATAGTTATGGCAGCTAAAAATAAATTAGGGCTTTCGTGGGCCTTTGTAAGAATTTTCGATGATGATATTATATGCCTTTACTACTGCGATGATGTAGAACTTACAATAGATATGATACGAAATGCTTTGAGTAGTGCAGTTCCCGAATACGCTATGCCTACACATTGTATGAAAATCGACCGTATTCCCTATTTTCCAAGCGGCAAAACGAATAGAAAAGCATTTAAAAAACCGGAGGTATAAAAAATGAAACTGAAAGAAAAAATATGCTACGGAACAGGTATTATTCCGGGGGCTGTAATTGCAACTATCATTTCTCTTTACCTGCTTTATTTTTGTACAGATGTTTTGGGGCTTGCGGCATCGGCAGTAGGCACAGTAATACTTATCGCAAACATTTTCGATATAGTAACCGATTTGCTTATTATGAATTTTGTAGACTCGCATCCTACAAAATTCGGAACATACCGTCCTTGGCTATTCAGCGTAATTCCAATGGGAATTTGTTTGTTTCTGCTTTTTAGTACACCTTCTTTTTTGGATAGCAACACCAAAAAACTCATTTGGGTTGCAATACTTTATTTTCTTCTTGTTCCAATCTTCGAGACGGCATATCTTTGCCCCTTCATTTCTCTTAGAACACGACTTACCAATGACCACAAAGAACAGATACAACTCGGTTCTGCGGCTTCGTTTTTTGAAAATATCGGACAACTTGTAGCTGTAATTCTTATTACACAAATCGTTACTCACCGCGATATTCTCAGTTTGTCTAACTGGCGTTTATGCGTAGCAATACTGCTCGCGATTATGATTATCAATATTTTGGTTTGCGTTTTCGGAACAAAAGAACGAATCGTAGCAACTGAGAAAAAAATAAATTTGTTCTACGGCATAAAAGTTTTGATAAAAAATCGGCCTTTTTTGAAGGTTGTTGCAATACTTTCGGTTATATATATTCCCTGGTTAACCTACAGCTCGTTGCTTACCTATTTCTGTACATACAATTTGGGACACGAAGAATGGATGACCTATGTTGCAATTTTCAGCCTGATTTTTTCGGCACTTATGTCATTTGTAATCTCACCGCTCGCCGCAAAAATCGGGAAAAAATCAACAATAACCTTATGCTGTTCCACATTGTTGCTTTCAGCTATAGTATTTGTCTTTACCAATAACATTTGGCTTTTACTTGTTTTTTGTATGATAAAAGATTTCGGTCAAATAGGTATTTACATTTGCTCGTTTTCTTATATTCCCGAAATTGATAAGCGCACAAGAAATCTTTCGAAGTTCACCGTTACGGGTCTTATCGTGGGAATTACCTCTGCCATTACCAAAATCGGCTCTGCAATCGGCTCGTACGCCGCAAGCGCCGTGCTGACACTTGGCGGTTATGATGCCTCACTTGCCGCGCAAAGCGATTCAACCCTCGCTTTTATAAGATACAGCGTTGTAGCCCTCTATGTTTTAGCCGGTGTAATCATCTTCCTCATCAATAAAAAAGGTGTTTTCGGAAAAGAAAATGCCGAAATATAAAAGCATAAAATAAAGAAAGAAGCCTCGAAACGAGGCTTCTTTTATTTTTTATTCGTGTTTATGCGGTCTGCTCATAAGCTCTTTTACCACCTTTTCGGGGGATTTATTAAGGAAAAGAACGTTATAGCATTCCTCAATTATCGGCATATCCACATTATACTTTTCTGCAAGCTTTTTAGCCGTTTCAGCCGCAAAATAGCCTTCAACCGTACCGACCTTTTCGAGAGCTTCCTTTACCGGCATTCCGCCGCCTACGAGTGTACCGAACCGGTTATTACGGCTATGTAATGACGTGCAGGTTACCACCAAATCACCTACTCCGGTAAGTCCCGCAAAGGTGAGCGGGTCGGCACCCATTTTTGCGCCAAGCCTTGCCATTTCGGCGAGGCCTCTTGTTATCAGCGCCGCCTTGGTATTATCGCCGAGCCCGAGTCCGTTACAAAAACCGACACAAACGGCAATTACGTTTTTAAGCGCGCCGCCGAGCTCTGCACCGATTACGTCCTTATTGGTATAAAGGCGCATATTTTCGTTTGAAAG
>JAGHTJ010000185.1 GCA_018065375.1 Candidatus Equinaster intestinalis
GCCGAACTGCATATTGCAGCCGTATTCCTGATAGAGATGATAGAAATCATAACTCTGCATTATCATATAGTTAAATTCAAGGAAACTGAGGCCCTTTTCCATACGCTGTTTATAGCACTCGGCTCTGAGCATATTGTTTACCGAGAAGCAGGCGCCCACATCGCGCAAAACATCAATGTAATTGAGCTTTAAGAGCCAATCGGCGTTGTTAACCATTATTGCTTTGCCTTCACCGAATTCAATAAACCGGGACATCTGCTTTTTGAAACAATCGCAGTTATGCTGAATGGTTTCGGGTGACATCATAGAGCGCATATCGGTTCTGCCCGAGGGGTCGCCGATATAAGCAGTACCGCCGCCGATAAGAACAACCGGGCGGTTGCCTGCCATCTGCAAGCGTTTCATAAGGCAAAGTGCCATAAAGTGGCCTACATGAAGGCTATCGGCTGTGGGGTCAAAACCTATGTAAAAAACAGCTTTGCCGTTATTTACAAGCTCTCTGATTTCCTTTTCGTCTGTAACTTGTGCGATAAGTCCGCGTGCAACAAGTTCCTCATAAATTTTCATTTTCAGTACTCCTATCTAATAATTCCTTTGCGGAATCAAACATTGCTTTGGTCATTTGAGCACCCGACATAATTCGGGCCAACTCCTCTATTCTGTCGTTATAATCGAGTGAATTTACCGTAGTAAAGGTTTTGTTATTCTGTGTAGTCTTTTCTATCAGTAAATGGTCGGCAGCGTATGCGGCAATTTGCGCTAAATGTGTAACGCAGATTACCTGACGGTTTTTTGATACCTGCCGCAGCTTATATGCTACTTTTGTTGCGGCTCTGCCGCTGATACCGGTATCAATTTCGTCAAATATCATTGTCCTTACTTCATCTTTATCGGCAATAATGCTTTTAATAGCAAGCATTACTCGGGAAAGCTCACCGCCCGAAGCAATTTTTGCAAGCGGTTTAACATCCTCACCCGCATTTGCCGAAATCATAAATTCAAGAACATCGCAACCGTTTTTGGTATATTTACCGGGTTTGAAATCAACCTTGAATTTTACGGACGGCATATCGAGGAACCGCAAAGATTCACAAACATCCCGCTCGAATTTTGCGGCGGCAATTTTGCGCGATTCGGTAAGCTTTGCTGCTTTTTCAATAAGTATCTTTTCAGATTTATCGAGAGCGGTTTCAAGCTCTTCGATTTTCTTATCGGAAAATTTAATTTTATCTAAATCGGCTTTTGCTTCGCTTAAATAATCAAGCGCGGCTTTTTCGGTGCCACCGTATTTTAACATAACGCTCTTGATACTGTCAAGCCTATCCTGCAAAGCGGCGGCATCAAGCTCTGTATCAAATTCCTTTTCGACTGTAAATGCCAGATCTGCGGCGCAGTCGTCAAGATTTTCCGAAATTTCCGAAAGCTTATCAAAGACCTTAGAAAGCTTTTCGGAATTGACTGAGCTAACAAGCTTAATCGCATCATTAAGCTTTTCGCAAATGCCTGCTTCTTCGGTACCTTTGAGCAAAGCAACTGCGTTATTTAGATTTTTTATATTCTTTTCAAAATTCTGCGCTAAGCGCAGCTTTTCTTTTATATCGTCATATTCCCCTACTTTAATATCGGTACCTTCGAGCTCATTTATCTGATAATTAAGCAGGTCTATTCTGCGGAGTTTTTCATCTTCGTCCATTTCGAGCAGTTGTAATTCTTTTCTGATTGAAACAAGATTCTTAAACTCTGCGAGGTATTCTTCGCGAATACTTTCGTTATTTGCAAGCTTATCTATAAAACCGCAGTGCTTATCGGGGTCCAAAAGACTCTGGTTATCGTGCTGACCGTGAATATTCAGCAGATATTTGCTGATTTCGCGAACAGTAGAAGCATTTGCCGGCTCGCCGTTTACCCTGAATGTGCTCTTACCGTCGTCAGTAAGTGTGCGTATTATAATGAGCTTACCGTCCTCGGGTTTTGAAAAGCCCGCCTCGGCAAGTGCATTTTCGGCGTCGGCGCCGATATCTGAAAACTCGGCAGAAACCTTAGCAAAAGAACAGCCGTTTCGTATGAGCTCGCGCGAAGTGCGGGCGCCCAAAACCGCGTTTAACGAATCAATTATTATCGACTTACCGGCTCCTGTTTCACCCGTCATAACATTAAACCCGGTGCTGAAGGTTATATCTGAAAGCTCAATTACCGCAATGTTTTCAATGTGTAAATAATTTAACATATCATTTTGCCGTCACTTAATAAGTGTTGTAAGCTCATCGCAAAGGTCTTTTGCGGAGGGCTCATCCTTCATAATTACGATTATTGTATCATCACCCGCAAGGGAACCTACAATTCTGTCCTCAAACAGTGTATCCAACGCAACGCAAGTGCTCGAAGCCATACCGGTATAGCACTTTATAACGATATTGTTCATGGCGTACTTGATATCAAATGCGCCTTTTGAAAATACCTCGGTAAGATGCTTTTTGTCACCGTCTTTTTCCAAAGAAAGCTTGCCGTTTTTGGGATAAATATAGCGGTAAATACCCTTGATATCCTGCGCTTTTACAATGCGCATCTCCTTAATATCACGGGAAACGGTGGACTGAGTTACATTAAATCCCGCGTTTACAAGCAAATACTGCAGCTCATCCTGAGTTACAATGATATTGTTTTCAATAAGTTCGATAATTTTTTCCTGGCGCTTATTTTTCATATCAGTTCACCTACTTATCCTTAAATTTTTCAGAAAGTGTTTTATAGAAGGTTTTATTATCGAGTCGAATGAGTTTCATACAATACTGAGAACGGCTTACAAATATGTCAGTATCCGGTTTAATAACAGGGCCTTTTCTGCCGTCCACCGACATATAAATATCGCTGTGTTTCATAGAAAACGCCTTGAATTTTATAAGGGCATTTTTATTGAGAATTATCGGCTTTGCCGAGAGTGAATGTGAGCAAATCGGGGTTATGCAGATGCATTCGGATAAGGGGTCAACTATCGGGCCGCCTGCCGAGAGCGAATAAGCAGTAGAGCCGGTAGGAGTTGAAACAATAAGGCCGTCCGCTCTATACGAAATGCAGTCTTCATTAAAATAAGCCTTAACATCAATTATGCGGGACATAAAGCCGCTTGTAATAACCATATCGTTTATGGCGAGCTGATTATATACCTCTTTGCCATTCTCTTTTACAT
>JAGHTJ010000067.1 GCA_018065375.1 Candidatus Equinaster intestinalis
ATTAAGTACATTATAACATTTTTGCTGATTTTTTCAATATTTTCGTTAAATATACTGCCCGCATCTGCTTTTCAGGTAAGCGGATTTGAAATCTGGGCGCAGGGCGCATTGCTTGTAAGCCTCGATACCGAGGAGGTCCTTTACAGTAAGAATGCCGACCAAAAGCTTTACCCCGCTTCCCTTACAAAAATGCTGGTTGCAACGGTTGTGCTCGAAAACACCGAAAACCTCGACAACGAAAAAATAACCTACACCGAAACTGCCAACAATGCCATTCTCGGCACCGGCTCAAGTGTTATAGGTCTTAAAATCGGGGAGGAGCTTACCGCAAGGCAGGCGCTTAACTGTCTGCTTATTTCTTCGGGCGGAGATGTGGCTTATGCCCTTGCCGAGCATTACGGCGGCTCTACGGAAGGCTTTATGCAGATGATGAACGATACCGCGCAAAAAATCGGTATGACGGCTTCGCATTTCGGCAATCCGGTTGGTCTTCACGATAATGACACCTATACCACACCCCACGATATTTATTTGCTTGCAAAATACGCCCTTAAATACAAGGATTTCGAGGATATAACCTCTACAAGGAGATACACCCTCGAGGCTACGAATATGTCGCGCGCACGCACACTTTCCACAACAAATTTCCTTACTGACCCCTCTACAAACTATTATTACAAGTATGCAAAGGGCATTAAAACGGGATTTACGGACGAAGCCGGCAGATGCGTTGTAAGCACTGCAAGCTACGGCGGATATAACTATATTTGTGTTATTATGAACTGCCAGAATACAGACGGCAGACGTCACGAATTTTTGGACAGTCAGAATTTATACCGCTGGGCATTCAATAATTTCGAGTATAAATCCGTTCTCGATACCACAAAGCCCGCCGCAGAATTACCGGTTGAGTTAAGCCTTGATACCGACCATATTGAGCTTTTCCCAAAAACTACCCTCAACCGCATTTTACCGAAAAATGCCGATGCTTCAACAATTTCGCTCAAGGTTAATCTTAACTGCTCGGTTGCCACGGCGCCCGTTGCCGCCGACACGGTTTTCGGAACTGCCGATGTTATTTACGCGGGAGAAACGATAGGTCAGGTTGAGCTCGTTTCAAAGGAAAATATTTCTTCGAATATCTTCCTTAAAGCCGGCAGATTTATAAAGGACGCCGTAAAATCAACCGCCTTTAAAATAATCGTATTCCTTATTATTGCCGCCGTAATAATTTTCATAATAATCGTTATATTTATGAACAGAGACCGTAAAAAACGCAGAAAAGTAAAATATGTTCCATACGATAAAAAGTAAAAGAGGGTGATAATATGAAAATCGCCGCACCAATTATCTGTGTAATTTTAGGACTTATAATCGGATGCCTCAATTACCGCATTTCAAGGCATTTTCTCAAAAAGAATACAATTTCCGTATTTACTTTAAGAAGCATTATTTGTGTGCTGTTTCTAACGGCTGATTTTTTCGTAAGCCGAAGATTGCCCGGGGTTAATACGCCGAGCATGCTTATTGGCGGCGTAATCGGAATCAGCATTACTTCGATTATCTTTACTAAAAAACTTTTAAATCAAAGCAATGGAGATGATAAACTTGGGTGAAGAATCAAAGGTTATATTTTCGCTTTTCGGCTTTCTTGATGTTACGGGCGAGGTTATCGGTATGTGGATAATTTTAGCCGTAATTACCTTGCTTTGTCTCATAGTAAAAGCAAATCTTAAGGAGCGTCCCGGAAAATTTCAGAATATGGTGGAAACCGGAGTTGAATACCTTGATAATTTCTTCGGTGATGCCCTGGGAAAAGAAAAATCAAGAAAATACTTTTGTTTTCTGTCTTCCCTTTTCGTTTTCATAATATTTTCAAACTATTCGGGGCTTATCCCGGGAATGGGACTCACCGATTACGTTAAGGCGCCCACCTCTTCCTTTTCGGTAACCATAGGGCTCGGCATAATAACCTTCGTATTTTTACAAATTGCCGGCATAAAAGCCGGAGTTAAGCATTATTTCAAGCGTTTTGTATCGCCGATGTTCTTTATGCTTCCCCTCCTGCTATTAGACGAATTCATAAAACCGGCTTCCCTGGCGCTTCGTCTTTTCGGAAATGTTTTCGGCGAAGAAACCGTAACCGAAAAGTTATACGAAATACTGCCGATAGGCGCACCGGTTGTTATGATGGCGCTTTCGGTGCTCTTCTGCGCTTTGCAGGCTATAGTATTCACAATGCTCGTTTCGATATATCTTGATGAGGTTACCGAAAACGATGAAACAGAAAAAATTAAAACAATAAAGGAGAAATAATTATGACACAATCAGGACTTATCGCTTTGGCGGCGGCAATAGCAATCGCCATCAGCACAATCGCTCCTGCGCTTGCGCAGGGTCTTACCGCAAAATCGGCCATGGAGAGTATTGCACGCCAGCCCGATGCCGCAAAAGACATTCGCTCGGCTCTCATCATCTCTCTGGCTATGATGGAGGCTCTTACCATTTACGGTCTTCTCATTGCCTTTATGCTTATTGCAAAAATTTAAGGTGAAATAATGAACATTCAAATTTCAGTAGTAATTTGGACGGTCATTTGCTTTTGCCTGCTTTTATTTATACTTACCAACCTTTTATTTAAGCCGGTGCTTTCGGTAATGGATAAAAGGAACAAAAAAATCGGCGATGCCAAAAAGAAAAAGCAGGAAGCGGCAGAAAACGCCGCCCGAATGCTCAAAGAGCAGGAAGCCCTTGCTGATAAACAGCGCGAATCCGAGCTTGCCGATTTAAAAGCGCAGGCAGAAATATTGCGTTTGGAGGGAAAGAAGTCGCTTGACGAAGCAAGAAAAGAACGACTTGCCACAGTAGAAGAATACCGCGCAAAAACCGAAGCGGAATTCGAAACCGAAATGAAATCGGCTGAATCGTCAATTTCCTCGCTGGCAGATGCTTTTCTTGAAAAACTCTTTGCGAACTGACCGTAATTATGGAATTTTTATACTACATCATCAATTTTTTGATTTTGGCAGGCATAATACTGCTTTTATTCGGCAAAAAGATAATTGATATTTTCAAAAGTCGCCGCATTAAAATCGAGCAGGAATTAAACGATGCCGAAAATGAAAATAACAGCATAAACGAGGCTGTAGCTCCGAAAGAGCCGCAGTCTGTTGGTGTTTTGTCTGACGGTGATACCGATAACCCCCTCGAGGAGGCAAGAGAGCTCACCGAAAAGCGGATAAACCAGGTTAAAGCCTATACCGAGCTCGAATGCCGTGATTTAACCCTTCACAAAATGCAAAGGGAACAAGCCGAGCTTATTAAGCTCTTTTCCGATGCAGTTAAGGAAAAATGCAATGCCGAAGAATATACCGACATTGAAAAGCTTGACGATGAAAAAACCATTGACCGTATTCTCGGTATGATAAAGCTTACTGCCGGTGATATGGCATATCTTAAACAACACGAGGTATTATATGTTACCCTGTTTTCGGCAAACAAGCTCCCCGAAGCACTCATTAAAAAGGTGGAAAATGCCGCTTTAAAGCTTATCGAAACGGTAAACGGCAAAATCTCATTTTGGGTAAAGGAAGACCCCGTTCTAATCGGCGGCGTAAGGCTTCGTATCGGTGATACAATGTATGACGGTACTGCCCTTGAACAGATTTATCTTTTTTCAAAGGCGATAGAAAAAATGCAGGTAACCGAGTTTGATACTACCGACACACTCCTTGAAAGATTTTCCGGTCAGATTGAAAAAACCGAGCATATCGTATCGGTTTATCAGCTCGGCAGAGTTATTTCGGTTTCGGACGGTATCTGTTGGATGGACGGTCTTGCCGATATTATGTACGGCGAGGTCGTTGAATTTGAATGCGGTGCCAGAGGTATGGTGCTCGATATTCAAAAGGATCGTATCGGCTGTGTAATTTACAGCAGCTACGAGCATATCGAAAGCTACAGCCGTGTAAGGCGTGTAGGCAGAATTGCCTCTGTTCCGGTAGGCGAAGGCCTGCTCGGCAGGGTTGTTGATTCAATAGGCAACCCCATAGATGCAAAGGGCCATCTGCCGCACAGCGAGCGCCGCGCCATAGAGTTCGCCGCACCCGGTATACTTGACCGCGCCGCAGTAAATCGCCCCTTACACACCGGAATTAAGGCGATAGATTCCATGGTGCCGATAGGAAAAGGTCAGCGTGAGCTGATAGTAGGTGACCGCCAAACAGGTAAAACCTCTATTGTTGTTGATACAATCGTAAATCAAAAGGGCAAGGACGTTATCTGCATTTATGTAGGTATCGGTCAAAAGGAAACCACCGTTTCGGATATAAGGGAAAAGCTTTATCTGCACGGTGCTCTCGATTATACCGTAATAGTTTCGGCAACCGCTTCCGATAGCGCGGCTTTACAGTATATGGCTCCCTTTGCCGCTACGGCTATGGGCGAATACTTTATGTATTCGGGAAAAGATGTTCTCATTGTATACGATGACCTTTCGAAACACGCCGTTGCCTACCGTGAGTTGTCGCTTCTTCTTCAGCGTCCCTCCGGCAGAGAGGCATATCCCGGCGATATTTTCTATCTCCATTCGCGTCTGCTTGAACGCTCCGCGCAGTTATCCGATGAGCTCAGCGGTGGCTCTATGACGGCTCTGCCCATCATAGAAACACAGGCGGGAGATATATCCTCTTATATACCGACCAATGTAATTTCGATTACTGACGGTCAGATTTTCCTCGAAAGCGAGCTGTTCCACGAGGGTCAGCGTCCGGCAATCAATGTAGGACTCTCGGTATCCCGTGTAGGCGGTGCGGCACAAACAAAGCTGATGAAGCAGGTTTCCGCAAGCTTGCGCACACAGTTGGCACAATACCGCGAGCTTGCCGAGTTTACGCAGTTCGGCGCAGATATGGACGATGAAACCAAAAAAACACTCAACGCCGGCGAGCATCTCACCGAAGCTTTAAAGCAGAGCCGCTTCAAGATACTTGAGGACTGGCAGCAGGCTCTCCTGCTTTACAGCGTATCGCACGGCTTTACAAACGAAATACCGATAAATCTTATGCACCGCTTCGAGAGAATGCTCTACTCATATTTCCTCGAAAACAAGGCAGACCTGGTGGAAACACTTAAAACGGGTAACAAGCTTTCTCCCGATACCGCCCAAAAACTCGATGATGCAATATCCGAGTTTGCTGCGAGGTTTTAGATATGTCGGCAATACCTGTTTTAAAGAAAAAGCTTAAAAGCATACGTGCTACCGCAAAGCTATCGGCGGCTATGAAAACCGTTTCGGCGGCTAAATATTCGAAGCTTTCTCTGCTTTGGAAAACCTATTCCGGCTATGCCGAGCAGTACAGATTTCTTTTTACCGCCAAGCAGCTTAACAGCACCTGCGAAACGGTTGTTGTTTTGGGCTCCAACCGCAGTTTTTGCGGCGGCTTCAATAACGAAATTCTCCGCTATTTTAAGGAGGAAAACCAACAAAAACCGCAAAATCTTATCCTTTGCGGAAACGAAATTATATCGGGATTTAAGGAAATCGGTATCACTGCCGATTACACCTTCTGCTTCGGCGATATACCCAAAATGGAGGAATGCAAACCCCTTTTTGAGTTGCTTTGTGCCCTTGCCGAGGGGAAAAAGGATTATCCCGTAAAAATCATACACAACTATTTTAAAAATGCCTTAACACAGCTCCCGAAAACCGATATTATCCTGCTCAACCCCTCAAAATCGGAGGGACTTCCCGAGGATACCCTCTGGATTCCCGATAAAGCGGGTGTATGCGAAAGCCTGCTTGAAAAGAGCTTTCACACCTCCCTTTTCGGAGCAGTTCTTGAAACGGCGCTCGGCGCCCAGGCGGCAACTCTTATGACAATGCGGTCGGCTTACGATACCGCAAATGAATATTCCGCCTCGCTTGAAAATGAAATTCAAAGAACGCGGCAGAGCGAAGTTACGGCAGATGTAATTGAAACGAGAGGAGGTAACGGTAATGCCTGAAAAAAATATCGGTATGGTAGAGCGTATAACGGGACCGATTGTTGATGTTTTATTCAGCAAGGAGAATATTCCCGATATTTTTCACGCCGTTACCATTGAAAAAGACGGTAAAATTTACACCCTGGAGGTGGCAGGTCATCTCGGCGGCGGTGAGGTTCGCTGTATTGCAATGAGCTCTACTGACGGCATTTCAAGAGGTATGCCCGCCATTGATACCGGAGCTCCGATTTCGGTTCACGTAGGCAGCGAAACCCTCGGAAGAATGGTGAATGTTCTCGGCGAGCCGATAGACCGCAAAGAGCCGATAAAATCCGACCTCATTTGGCCGATACACCACTCCGCCCCGAAGTTTTCGGAGATTATTTCGAGCAACGAAATCCTCGAAACCGGTATCAAGGTTATTGACCTTATGACACCCTATATGCGCGGCGGAAAGATTGGTCTTTTCGGCGGAGCAGGTGTAGGGAAAACCGTTCTTATAATGGAGCTTATACGAAACATTGCCTCGGAGCATGACGGATACTCGGTATTTGCGGGTGTAGGCGAGCGCTCCCGCGAGGGCAACGATTTATATAACGAAATGATTTCTTCGGGAGTTATCGACAAAACCGCCCTCGTTTTCGGCCAGATGAACGAAACCTCGGGTGCGAGACTTCGCGTTCCGCTCGTAGGTCTTACAATGGCTGAATATTTCAGAGAGCAACAGCACAAGGACGTTCTTCTTTTTATCGACAATATTTTCCGTTTCACCCAGGCAGGCTCCGAGGTTTCGGCGCTTCTCGGCAGAATGCCGTCTGCGGTAGGCTATCAGCCGACACTTGCCTCCGAAATGGGCAAATTACAGGAAAGAATTGTTTCAACGCTTAACGGTGCAATTACCTCGGTTCAGGCGGTTTATGTTCCGGCAGATGACCTTACCGACCCCGCACCCGCCACAACCTTTTCACATCTTGACGCTACAACGGTTTTATCAAGAAAAATTGTTGAGCTCGGCATCTACCCCGCCGTTGACCCGCTTGAATCCTCCTCAAAAATGCTTCAGGCGGATATTATCGGCGACCGTCATTACCGTATTGCCAAGGAAACACAACGTATTTTACAGCGGTATATGGAGCTTCAGGATATTATTGCAATTTTGGGTATTGATGAGCTTTCCGCCGATGATAAGGCTACCGTAAAAAGAGCAAGAAAGGTGCAAAGATTTATGAGCCAGCCCTTCCATGTTGCCGAATCCTTTACGGGTATGAAGGGTGTATACGTTCCGATTGAGCAAACCCTTGACGGTATGGAAAAAATCCTCGGCGGCGAATGTGACAATATCCCCGAACAGCACTTTATGATGTGCGGAAATTTAGAGGAAGTTTATGCAAAATCAAAACAGTAAGCTTTTTAACCTCATTATCATAACCCCCACCTTCCCCGCAGTAAAGCTCGAATGTGATTCGGTGCATCTATCCGTAAAAGACGGCTCTTCGGGAAAAGGCGGCGGCTCATACGGCATACGAAAAGGCCACGCCAAGGCAATCCTCGCTCTGGAAAAAGGAAAAATTTCCGCCTATCAAGACGGAAATTTACTCAAAAGCTTCGATTGCGAAGAGGGCTTTGCAAGGGTAGAAAAGGACAGCGTAACGGTAGTTACCGAAAAAATTGAAAACGACATATAAAAATCGGTGAAAAACGCGCGGCGTTTATATAATGCTTTCATTCCTCGAGCTGAACGGCATTAAACTCGGTGCGAGCTCCGATGATGTTGTTAAACTCGGACTTTCTGTTGCCGATGGCAGTTTTAATAAAGATGATATTTTAAAGTGGATTTTGGAGCACAAAGCTTAAATATTACACCGCCCTGAAAATCAGGGCGGTGTTTTCTTATTTAATTAAATCCAAATATTCAAAATTCCATTTTTCGCTTTTTAGATCCCAAAAGGAGCCTTTTTCATAATACGGCTTTAATTTTTCAAAGCTTCTATCCATATTAAAGGTTACTTTTTCTATCGGCACGATATATTTTTTCTCGAATTTCGCTTTCCCGTTTTTATCAAATTCCGTTTCAACAAATTCATAGTTTTCCTCGTCCTCTGTCGGCTCATAATAAATAGAATTTGTTATCACAAAATCTTTCTTTTCGGAAGAATACTTACTCATCGAATATGTGGTTATTCTTGATGCTGTTCGGCTTCCCAAAACGGTTCTGGTTTCATTATCCAGAGAAAAATTCGGTATTGTTTCAAAGGTGGGCGCATAGGCAAAGCTTTTTTCTTCCGGCAAATAAATATACGCCTTAAAATAAACGGCGGAGGCAGGATTTAAATAAGGAATAAGTATATCTTTTTTGCCATCGAAATTAACATCGGCGGTATAGGCAAATTTATCCCCGAAGTGCTCATCCCAAGATATATCTATACTCATTAACTGCTTTTTCTCATCTGCATTAAAAACTATAAGCTCTTTCTTTTCGCCAATCTCACGAAGCGCCAAGCTATAATCGTCCGTTTTTTCGCCCACAGTATCACTCATTTCATTTTTCACAGGTGTACTTTCTACCGGGATTTTTTCATCATTTATTTGCTTACAGCCTGCAAGCGAGCTTAAAACCATAAGTATACATAATGCCGAAAATAAATGCTTTCTCATAAATTCACACCTCTCATTTTTTAATCACAATTTAATTATATGGCAGTATTTTCCTTTTTACAAGCAACAAAACGGTTACAAAATAATTACAACTTTGTAACCGTTGCATTTTAGATAAGTTTACATAATAAAGTAAAAGCTTACCCGATAAAAATACTCGGATAAGCTTTTTTGTTTTAAAAATTATATGCCGAAAAATTCCTTTGCATTCTTAAAGCATACCGCCTCAACTATTTTTGCGGCGGCTTTTTCATCGGGGAATTCATCGTTTTCAACGAGCTCGCCTATATATGCGCACAAAATTCTTCTGAAATACTCGTGCCTTGTATAGGAAAGGAAGCTTCTGCTATCGGTAAGCATTCCGATAAAAGCACCAAGAGCCGAAAATTCCGAAAAATCGGCTATCTGCTTTTGCATACCGCGGCGGGTATCATTAAACCACCAGGCGCTTCCCTGCTGAACCTTACCCTTTATTCCCTTTTCGGCAAATGCGCCGCAAATGGCAAGTATTTCGGCATTATCTTCAGGGCGAAGCGAATAGAGCAAAACCTTCGGCAGTTTTCCGATTTTTTCCTGCGCATCGAGAAGTTCTTTGAGCCCGTCTACCGAGCGGCGACCTATTACATCGAAGCCCGCATCGGCGCCCAACTTTTCAAATGCCGCGGAGTTTATATTTCTTTCAACCCCGAAATGCAGTTCGCAAACGAGGTTTTCCTCGGCAAAAATTGTGAGAAGCAACTGTAAAACATAGGTTTTATACTCGTCCTCTTGAAGCTGTGTAAGGGCTTTACCCGAAAGCCTATCCTTTAAAATTGCGTTTGCCTTTTCACGGCTTGTTTGCGCATTCGGAACATAGGGCATTCCGCAGTCTGCCGCTACACAACCCGCCTTTTTAAATTCGGCAAGACGGCTTCTCAAGGCTTCCTCAAGGCTTTCTACATCGGAAGCACCGAGAGTATTCATATAATCGCAAAAATCGGATTTTTCAATGGCAAGCGCCCTATCGGGACGAAATGCCGGAAAAACTCCCGTTTTAAAGGTTTTATCCGCCGAAATTTCGTGATGATAGGATAAATCCTCGGTGGGGTCATTCGTAGTACAAAGCGCGTAAACATTGGAGCTTTCAATAATATTTTTTACCGAAAGATTTTTAAGCTTTTCCGCCGTTTTTTCCCAAATGAGCGGTGCGGTTTCCTCCGATAAAAGGGTATCAATGCCGAAATATTTTTTAAGCTCAAGGCGGCACCAGGTATAAAGCGGATTGCCCGCAAGGCTCGGCATAATGCTCGCAAAAGCAAGGAATTTTTCATAATCATCGGCTTTGCCCGTGATTTTTTCTTCCTCCACTCCGCAAACCCTCATCTGCCGCCATTTATAATGGTCTGCTTCGAGCCAAACCTGCGTTAAATTTTCGTAAACGCGGTTTTGAGCAATTTCCTTTGCCGGAACGTGGCAATGATAATCTATTATCGGCTGATTTGCGGCATGGTCAAAATAAAGGCGCTTTGCCGCATCGGTATTAAGTAAAAAATTATCGTTCATTTAAGGGTTCTCCACCTTTTTTCGTATTCGCCGCTTGTATGTGTATCGGCGGTTTCTTTAAGCTTTGAGTTTTTACGGCGTTGCTCGAGTAAATTATCAAATTTTTCGGTATCGAGCGGAAGCGCAACCTCTTCACCCGTCCAGGCGGAAAGATATGCGGCATTGGTAATCGTAAGCTCGTTTATGCCCTCTGTGCCTCTTGCTACAAGCTCTCCTCCCGAAATTATCGCATCGGAAAGGCATTGCAAAACGCCCTCGTGCTGTGTGCCGGGGTCGGTAAACTCGGTAACCGTAACATCAAAATCGCCCTTTTCGTTTTTAAGATAAAGGGTGAGCTTTTGCATTTCGGCTATGAGCTTGCCCTTTTCTCCGCAGATTTCAAGACGGTTTGTTCCGGGATTTTCCCCGGTAGAGGTCATAAAGACTGCCGTTCTGCCGTCAGAATACCGACAGCTTATCACGGCATCGTCCTCAACCTCGATATTATGCTATTTACCGACATAACAATCAGCGCGAACATAATCGGGCATACCGAAAATCCATTGCATCAAATCGAGCTGGTGAGGTGCCTGATTCATAAGCACACCGCCGCCCTCTCCGAGCCAGGTTGCACGCCATGAGCCGGAATCGTAATACTCTTGATTTCTATACCAGGCGGTTGCCTCCCAGAGAAGTCTTTGGGGTTTGCCCAAAATGCCCTCTTTTATGATACGGCGGACCTCTCTATACATCGGGTTTGTACGCTGATTCCACATAATTGCGAAAACCTTGCCCGATTTTTCAGCCGCCTCGTTCATTTTAATTACATCGCTCACCCTTACTCCAGCCGGCTTTTCGGTGAGAACATTCAGTCCCCGCTTGAAGCCCTCAATCGCATAAACGGTATGGAAATAATGGGGGGTTGCAATTATAACGGTATCTATTTTTGCGCAGTCAAAAAATTCCTCTGCCGTTTCGAAAAATTCGGCATCAGGGCAGTTTACCCTTGCCCACTCCTTACGCTCGGGCGAAATATCGCATATCGCCGCAAGCTTCATACCGGAGATTTTGCCGCCATAAATAGCGGTGGCATGGGCTGAACCGACATTACCTATGCCGATTATACCTACAGAAATTTGCATAAAACTACCTCTTTTAAACTCCGGAATATGCTGAAAATCCACCGTCAATCGGAAGAACAATTCCGGTTATAAAGCCCGATTTTGTTTCATCAAGCAGGAAATCGAGACCGCCGTTAAGCTCCTCGGCTTCACCAAATCTGCCCATGGGGGTAGACCTTAAAATTTTATCGGTACGGGGTGTAGGTGTGCCGTCCTCATTAAAAAGGAGGGCTCTGTTTTGGTTGGTTACGAAAAATCCGGGAGCTATGGCATTTACCCTTATACCCTGCGGTGCAAAATGGGTTGCAAGCCACTCGGTTAAGTTTGAAACGCCTGCCTTTGCCGCTGAATATGCCGGAATTTTCGTAAGCGGACGAAATGCGTTCATTGAGGAAATATTAAGAACACAACAACCCTTTTTACCTATCATATCGGGTATGAAAACCTGGGTGGGAATGAGGGTTCCGAGCAAATTCAAATCAAAAACAAAGCGGAAGCCATCTGCATCGAGATTAAAAAATGTTTTAAAATCTTCTGCGCTTTCGTCTCCCTCTTCGAAAAACTCGTGAGCGGTAGTGCAACGCGGATTGTTTCCGCCTGCGCCGTTTATGAGTATATCGCATTTGCCCATATCGGCAAGAATTTTTTCGTGAACGGCATTAAGGCTTTCCTTTTCGAGCACACTGCAGGCATAAGCGAAGGCTTTGCCGCCCTTTTTATTTATTTTTTCGGCAACCGCGTTTACCGCCTTTTCGTTTATATCAAGAAGCGCAACATTATTGCCTTTTTCTGCCAAATGCTCTGCGAATGCTGAGCAGAGAACTCCGCCTGCACCCGTAATAACTATATTTTTCATATTCCGTTTCCTCTCAATCGAAAATTTTGAGAACCTCGCGCATTTGCTTTACGGTTTCGTCCCAGTTTTCACCGAAATTACCCTCAAGGCTCATTCTTTCGTTATAACCGTTTTTCTTTATTGCCGCCGCCCATCTTTCGCAAACGGGTTTATCCTCGGGGTTAATCGGCATTTTTCTATCGGAATTGGCTCTTGCTATATGAAGGTGTGCAAGGGTTTCGCCGCAGTTTTCTATTGCATCGAGGCTTTCACCTGTCATAGCAACATGGAAGAAATCGGCGAGCACCTTTGCGTTTTTATGGTTTGCCTTTTTGCATATATCAATGCCCTCGGCTACGGTATTTATGAAATTGCTGTTACCCTTATAAAGCGGCTCTACAACTACCGTAATGCCGTATTTTTCGGCAATTTTCGCCGAAAGACCGAAAACCGTTGCAAACTGATTTACGCCGTCCTCCCAATTTACATCATCGGGAATCTGTCTGGCACCGCCGCAACCGATAACCGCAACCTTTGTGCCCAGCTTCTGCGCCTTTGAAAGAGCAGTTTCAAGATAATTTTCAACATCAGAATAATCAATACCGGGTTTTACGAGATAACTGCCGCCGTATTTAAAGAAGCAGTTTACCGCCTCGGCATAAATTCCGGTTTTTTTGCTCTCTGCTAAAAATTCTTCGATTTGGGTTTCGTCCCAATCCGATACTACCGAGAGCGGAATTTCGGCATAATCGTAGCCGAATTCTTTAAGCTTTGCAAGCTTTTTATAATCTGCATCAACGCATACTCCGTAACGCATAATCATTCTCCTTTTTCTGCGGCTTCAAACAAGCCTTTTAAATAGGCGGCGCCGAGCGCACGGTCAAAAAGTCCGTAACCGTAGCGTCCGCTTTCGCCCCAAATCATTCTGCCGTGGTCGGGACGAACATATCCGTCAAACCCGCCATCGAGCAGTCCCTTTACTATTTTATACATATCGAGCGAACCGCACTCGGAGGGGTGACCGACTTCTTCAAACTGTCTATCCCCCGTGATTTTTATATTGCGCAGATGTGCAAAGGGTATACGAGAAGCATACTTCTTTGCCATATACGGTAAATCATTCTGCGGGTTTGCACCGAGTGAACCGGTGCAGAACGTAAGTCCGTTATACTCCGAATCCTCGATTTTAAGAAATCTATCGAGATTCTTTTCGCAGGTGATAATTCTGGGAAGACCGAAAATTCCCCATGGCGGGTCGTCCGGATGTATCGCCATTTTTATTCCCGCCTGCTTTGCTACGGGAATTACGGCGTGCAGGAAGGTTTCAAGGTTTTTCCAGAGTTTTTCTTCGTCTACGCTTTCGTAAGCGCGGAGTAAATCCTTAAGACCCTCTTTTGTATAGCTCGAATCCCAGCCGGGAAGTGAAAGGTCGCCCTTTAAGGGGTTCATCTGAAGAACGGTGTTTTCATCGTAGGCAAGGGCATTTGCACCGTCCGCCTGCTGATGCTCAAGCTCGCTTCGCAGCCAATCGAAAACCGGCATAAAGTTATAGCAAACGCATTTTACGCCCGCTTCGCCGAGTCTGCGGATATTTTCGCAGTAATTTTCAATAAGCGCGGCGGCTTTTTCGTTTCCGAGCTTAATATCCTCGCTTACCGGAACGCTCTCAACCACCTCAAATTCGAGACCATTTTTCTCTGCCTCGTTTTTTATGGCGGCTATGCTTTCCCTGCTCCAGATTTCACCCGGTTTTACATCGTAAACTGCCGAAACAATTCCGGTCATACCCGGTATCTGCCTTATTTGAGAAAGGGTTACCGGGTCGCCTTTACCGTAATGGCGAAATGTCATTTTCATAAATTTTCGCTCCCCTCAAGCCTTAAAAGGTGCTTGACATATCTTCCTTAATAACCTTTACAACGTTGGTTTTACGGCGAGAAGTTGCAATATGCTTTTTAAGCTCCTCGTAATAAGCATCATCATCAAACGGAATGGAAACGGGCTTGCCGGTCCACTGTGAAAAATGCATTGCATTTGAAATGCTTACGGCCTTAAGACCCTCTCTGGCATCCGCAACCATTTCTCCGCCATGAAGAATATGGTCTGCAAAAGCATTAAGAACGCCGGGATGATTGGTGGCTTCGCCTTCAACCGGAATTTCCTTATATTCGTAGGGTGCTCTGCCAAACGGGTCGGTAGTAGTTGCAGACCAATCCTGCTCCTTATATTCGGAAAGCCACTGATAAAGTCTGCCGTTTTCGGCAACTAATTTGCCCTTTTCAAAATCTATTTCGAAACGGTTGGTGCCGGGGTTATCACCGGTAGTTGTAACAAACACACCGGTTGCACCGTTTTCATATTCAACATAAGCGGTAACATCGTCTTCAACCTCAATATCGTGCCATTTGCCGAAGCCGAGGTGAGCCGAAACCTTTACGGGAGTACCGCAAATCCACTGCCATATATCAAGGTTATGCGGGCACTGATTGAGAAGCACACCGCCGCCTTCGCCTGACCAGGTAGCACGCCAGTCTCCCGAAGCATAATAAGCATTCGGTCTGTACCACTCGGTAATAATCCAGTTTGTTCTGCGGATTTCACCCATAACGCCGCTCTTTACGATTTCGCGCATTTTTCTGTAAATCGGATGTGTACGCTGGTTCATCATAAGTCCGAAAGGAACCTTGGTTTTATCGGCAACGGCTATCATTTCCTTAACCTGCTTTGTATAAACGCCTGCCGGCTTTTCAACCATTACGGCAATACCCTTTTCCATAGCCATTATGGCATATTTCGGATGGTCGTAATGCGGAACGGCAACGATAACGGCATCAATGAGTCCGCTATCGAGCATTTCTTCGGCAGAACCGAAAAGTCCGATTTCATGCTTTACAAAATCCTTTGCCCAAGCAAGTCTGTCTGCATCAATATCGGCAACTGCGGTGAGCTCTATTTCGGGGCACTTACCTGCTTCGAGGTTTCTGACGTGGCCCGAGCCCATATTTCCTATACCGATGATACCTAAACGTAATTTCTTTTCCATAATAATTTCCTCCGTTTATAATTATTTAAGACCTAAAGAATGCAAATAATCGTAACTGCGCTTAAGACACATAAAGGGGTCCTCGCCGTTGCAGTTATCCTGCTCAACAAGAGCATACTTTGTGCCCGCTTTTTCGCAGGCGGCGATGATTTTATCCCGGTTCATATTGCCGTCTCCTATCGGCATCATACGAGGCTGGTTATCAAAGCAGGACATATCCTTAAAATGAACACAGTCTACCCTGCCCGTAAGCTTTTCTATCCAATCGGTAACATCAGAGCCCGAATACTGAACCCAATATGTATCGAGGATTATACCGAGCTCGTCTGCCGGAATTGCCGCACAGAGCTTTTCCATAAAGCGCTTATTATCCTCGCCGCGGATAAACTCTCTCCAATGATTATGGTAATAAAGCTTACCGCCGCGCTCCTTAAAGTGCTTTGCAACCGGACCTAAATTATTTACGAAATAGGCAAGTCCCTCATCGTTTACACCAATCGGGCAGGAGCCTATGCCCATTCTCGAGCAACCGAAAACCGCGTGTTCATCAAAAACGGTATCGGGCATTTCCACCATACGCTCTGCCTTTGAATGGGTTATAACACATTCGAGGCCGTTCTTTTGGAGCTGCTCTTTCATCCAATCAGGCTCGAAAGCGCAGGTTCCCGAAACCTGAACGGTGGTGTAACCCATATCAGCTACGCGGGCAAGCGCGTTTGCCAGGTCATCAAGGGTTTGTGTGTGGTCATAGAGGGTAAAAAGTTGTGCGCCGATTTTCATTTTATAATCACCTTTCCTTTAAGAAATTCTTTAACTGCATTTACGCCGGCATCAAAGGCGGCATCGGCGTTTTCATAATCACTGCCGCTGAATTTCGAAGCATTTTTTTCAAGACTTCCGCGCGCCGCAAATTCAAAAAGATGGGGTTCTATTGTGGCGAAGCTTCCGCCCGATGAAATGTAATCGTTTAGAATAAAGGGAACATTGCCCTCGCCCTTTCCGCAGGGCACTACAACTCCGCTTTTCAGCGAATCCTTTAAATGCAGATATGCGGTGCAGGGTTTTAACATTTCCCAAGCCGGCAGGGTATCAAATCCGCATTGAACGAAATTTGAGGGGTCGAAAATTGCCCTTATGCCGGGAATTTTTTCGCATATTTCCTTACAGAATTCGGGGTTATCGCCGTAAACGTCCTTTTCGTTTTCGTTACACAGCAGTATATCCTTTGATAATTCCGACAATGCGTTTAATCTTTCGAGAGCATATTTTCTGCCATCTTCTTCGCTTAAAGAATCCTCTCTGTAAAAGCTGAAAATACGCATTTTATCAGCTCCCAAAATTCGGGAAATTTCACAGAGCCTTAAAAATCTTTCTTTTTCCTTATCGAAATCCCCGGTAACCGATATTTTACCTATCGGCGAGCCGATTGTTTTAACCGCGATATTATCCGCTTCAAGCCGTTTTTTAAGCTCTGAAGCTTCATTTTCGGTTAAATCGGCACAGTTTTTATCCCCCACCGTGCGAAGCTCAATAAGGCGCAAGCCGTTACGCTTTAAAGCGGCTATCTGCCCCTCAATATCATTTGAAGCTTCATCGGCAAATGCGGCAAGGGTAAAAAGCTTATCTGACATAGGCAAAACTCCTCCTATCTTGCTTTTCTTTTATTATATTATGAAAATAAATGCAATAGAATTGAAATATTTTGCATTTAATATTGTATTTTTGCTCATTTTGATATATAATTATTGCAATATGAGCTTCGGAGGCAAAAAAATGATTTTATATCACTATGAAGACTACGATATTC